>JALOTE010000118.1 GCA_025458045.1 Rhizobiaceae bacterium | reverse complement strand
TTGCCGCGCCGAAAAATGAGTGACGCGGCGTTGCCGCGCCGAAAAATGAGTGACGCGGCGTTGCCGCGCCGAAAAATGAGTGACGCGGCGTTGCCGCGCGGGCAGGTTCAGTCCGCCGGACGTGCGATCGGCACCGGGACAGGCCCGTGCGCTGGCGCGTCGTCCGGCATTCCGGCCGGCACCGTTGCGGCCGTCAGTCCGTCAGGCACGCCGACCGCGCGTGGCTGGCCCTGTTCATCAATGTAGGTCAGCGCGAGGCGTGCGCCGGTGGCGGCGCGCTGCTTGATCGTTTCCAACGCCGCGCCCCCGGTTTCACACACCTCCGGACGTCGTTCGCAGATGCCCCTCAGGTCGGCGACCGTTTCGCGCGCGGCAAGCAGCGCTTCAAGCGCCGACACGTCGCGGCTGTTCTCGCCACTGTCGATCGGCAGAAGCAGCAGGACGAGGCCGCCCCAGAAACCCAGCTTGATCAAGGAACCGATCATCACCGTCACCATCATTTCCGCCGACGCGTGACGCGCGGCTCAACTGTCCCGGCGGAGAAGATCGCACAAAGCTCCTGACATGCGTTTCAGCGCGCCATCATGATTTGAGCCAAATGCCGCGCCGTCCGGATACCGCCGGTTAACCATGCGGACGGCTTTCACCGGAAGCGGAAGCGAAATACCGTGTGGCGGCCAGCGTTTCAACCTTCCTTAAAGCGCGGTTGCCAGTGTGCTTCGCATTCGAGCCAATCCCTGCGAGGAGCGATTTCGCGGGGATCGGGAAGGCAGGGGCGCAAGCCGGGCGACACGTGACGACACAGCCAAACTCACCGCAAGCCTGGCGCAGCATGCCCGCGCGCGACCGCCGGGTGATCGCAGCGCTGGCGGCAGGAGCCGCTTGCGCATCGGCGGCGCTTGTCGCGGCCGCGAGCGGCTTTGGCATGATGGCGGGCGCGGGCGGCGTGGCTGCCATCGCCGCACTCGGTGTCAGCGGGTGGGCGCTTCGGCAGACCCCGAAGGGCGCGTCGAATTCGGATCCGCACGCGGTCGACGACGGCCAGTCTTTGGCACCCGATACTCAGTCTCTGCTGCACGTTGCCAGCGCGCTCACTGGCGGACCGGTCCTGCGGGTGACCCGGCAAGGGGCCATCCTGGAAGCCGTCGGCTGCCAGCCAGCCGGGTTGCGGGATGGCGCACTGCTCGCCGAAATCAATGTCGGCGACCGCCCGGCCACGTTGATGACGCTTGCTTGCGCACGCGGTGACGCAAGCGAGATCAAGGTTCGGCTGCGCGAGGGTGTCCTTGGGCAAGGCGGTGAAACATGGCTCAGGATGGTGAGCCTTGCCGATGACGTGCTGGTTTCGCTTCAGCCGGTGCCATCGCATGGTGCGCAGACGCCTTTCGACATCAGCGCCTGCGCCCATGACATGCGGTCGCCGCTGGCGGCCATCGCCAGCCTGGCGGACCACATGGCCGCCCGCGCGACAGATCGGGAAAGCGTCGGTGCCGCATCGCGCATGATCGCCACGGCAGCGCGAGACGCGCTTGCGATGACCGACCACCTGCTGGCGCGCGGCAATCAAGCTCACCGGCTGCCGGTTCGTCCGGCACCGCTTGGTGACATTGTCGATACCGTGCTGGCCAACCAGGACGAGGCGCGCCGCGCTGCGGGTGCGATGTTTTTCATGCGGGTGCCCGCCGGGCTTGCCGATGTCACGCTTGACCGGGACAGCGCGGTGAGGGTGCTCGACAATCTGATCGGGAATGCGTTGAAGCATGGCGGGGAGCGTGTCTCGATCGAGATATCGGCCCGCATTGACGGACCGATGGTGGAGATCACGGTTCGCGACAATGGCTGCGGCATGTCTCCGGTCATTCGCGCCCGGCTCGAAAGCGCTCCCGGCCAGCCGGTCAGCAGCGACGGCGGACACGGCCTGGGCCTCGCCAGCGTGGCCCGGTTGCTGGAAGCCGAAGGCGGCAGGCTTGCCGTGCTGCCGACACCGGGTGGCGGAACGAGCGTCACCGTCTCCTTGCGGAGGGTGCCAAGGGCGCCTCACCTTCTTGATGAAAACCGACCCGACGGAATTGCAGGAGAGCGCGATGCGCCACTCAGACGATTGGCTTGATGAACTGGACGGCGGCCGTGCGCGCGGACGCCCATTGTCTCCTGGCGATGCCTTCGGCGATCTTGCCGGTGCGGTTGCCAGCGGACTGGGCGAACGCATCCGCGAGCAGCCCGGCACCTTTGCGGGGATTGTCACCTTCGTTGCGATTTTCGCGCTGGTGGGATCGAACGCGCTGTTTCATCAACCGCATTCGCACACCAACGCGTTCTATTCGACGCGTGACCATGCGGCCCCAGTATTGACGCCGGAGGAAACCGCGGCGGTGGTGAAGCGCGGAATCATCGCGGCGCGCCAAAAGGCCGAGGATGAGCAGGTCTCGGTTGATGGGCTCCTCGCAGGGACAGGACCATCCGCTGAACCCATTCCGGCCGGGACGCCCAACCCCGCTGCCGCCGATCCGACAGTGCTCGGCGTGCAGGCGACACTGAAACAGCTGCGCCTCTATGACGGGGCCGTCGATGGGCTGATGGGCTCGCGCACGCGGCAGGCGATCATCGCCTATCAGGCAGCTTTGAAGCTGAAACCGACCGGCGAGATCGACGCGGAGTTGCTGTCCCATTTGCGCAGCGTGCCGCCTGCACCTGCCATCGCTGCCGTCACCGACAGCGCCGTGCAGTTGCCCGATGGCGATGTGGTTGCCTCCATCCGCCCGACGCCACGGCCCGACCCGGCCGACGTGATTGATGCGCAGCCGGAAATCGCGGCCGCGCCAAAGCCTCGTCCCGCGGATGCCGCATCGCCGGAAGCGGTCGAAATGATCCGCACGGTGCAGGCGGCACTCAGGCAGTTCAATCGGCCGGATCTCGACATTGACGGCAAGCTTGGGCCGAAAACCCGCGAGGCGATCACCGAATTCCAGGACATCGTGCAACTGCCGAAGACCGGCGACGTCGATGCCCGTCTGCTGAAGGCGTTGCGCGACAAGGAGCTGATCAACTGACCATGGCGCGCCTCGCCTCCGGCATCTGGGTGGCGGCGTTGCTGCGCCGGATCAATCAGGCAGGCGGTTTTGCGACGGTTCTGCGCCGCGGTGACGAGACAGCCGGAGCGATTTACGTCCAGCACCGCGGGCGGGACGGGACGTGCAGCCTTGCGGGGCCTGCGCCGCAGAGCGACTGGACGGAACAACTCGGGCAGGGCCGCCGGTTTGAGTGGCGGCTAGAGGCGCAGGCCATCGACAGAATTGACGCGTTGATTGCACAGGAATTGCGTCTCGACGGCGACCTCTGGCTGGTCGAGGTCGAATGTGACCGCGCTCTCCTTGACGCCGTCCTCACGTCAGGCTGAGCGGCGCGACGGCATGTGCGACTGCCGGAAATTGTCGATTTCGCTGTCCTCTATCCGCTGGAAGCCGAGATAAAACGTCGCAATGGCTTCCGCCGTGCTGAAAGCGAGGGGGCGCATGGCTGCCAGGATCGCGAAGGAATCGGTTGCGCCAAGATCGAGTGCTTTCAGCGCCAGCATGACCTGCCGCGCGTCGCCGCGGCGCACGACGCGTCGAATGTCGGCAAACGGCAGGGCAAGGGCGTCGCTCAAGGCTGTTGCCAGCATGTCGGGGTCGCCGGCGAGCGCCAGATTGACAAGCCGGGCAACGAGCGTGTCGCCGCCCGTGGCTTCGACCACCATCCGTGCCGGCAAATCCTCACGGATGGTCTGCCGCATCATCATCCGGCGCAGCGCATTGTGCGTTTCGGAAAGGCGTGACGGCAAGTCGGTCATATCCTCGACGGTCTCGTTGGCGGGCAAGACGGCGTGAGCGGTGATGTCGTGCGGGGCGGGCCTGTCGAAGCGCGGCATGTCGGCCGGCAGGTCATGAAGGCGCGGGGCCACTTCGACGCGTGGCACAACGCTCTCGATCACCGCATCAATGCGGGCGGAAATGCTCGCGCTCAGTGCGCTGCGCAGGCGGATGACGCGCGCATGCTCGGCGCTGCCGGTGGCAAGGGCGGCTTCCAGCACGCTGTCGGGCAATTCGGCGCGCGAAATCAGCAGGCTCGCCGACACGGCCACCGGTTCCGCGGCGAGCGCCGTGACGAGACGTAAGGGCAGAAAGCCGCGCGCTTCCGACAAGACGGCGGCGATGCGGCGCTTGCCATCAGCGCTGACGAGCGGGAAGAGCGGCATGGCCAGCGCATCGAGCCGGTCGGCATCATCCCGTCCGGGGCGTTGAAGCGCGCTGAAGGCGCCTGCCGCCTCAAACAACAAGGTGTCATAAGCGGCGGTCTGCGCCGAACTGTTCATCTGCGATGAAAGACCGGTCGTGGACCGGGCTTGGGCCGGGGAGGGCGCATTAGGGTTGGACATGGACACTGACCCTGGTTCGACTGAGGCGCGGGCGCCGGCGCAGAAGAGTGCAACTGCCGCCCGCCGTTTGCCCCGCCATCTAGCGCACAAAGGGTTAGCGCCTTGTTAACCATGACGTTTTACGCATGTTTCATATCTGGCCTTTTGGGGATTGATGTGGCCATGGAACGCAAGCAGGATACAGACAGGAATTCGGCGGTGATCCTTGCCTTCGCAGGGATGGCAAGGCGGGACGTCGCGATGGGTGGCAAGGCCGCATTGCCTGCGCTCCCTGCGCAGATCCTGTTGTTCAGCGGCGTGCGCTATGAGCCGTTGCCCGATTCGAAACCGCAGAAGTCCACGCCAAACGGACGCCGCCGCGCCCGCCTGAAATCGGCCTGAGGACTGCGCTCAACTTGCGCCGAATGCGATCGTTTCGCATGTGATCCCCCTGAGGAATGCGTCCACACTCTCTGCATAGGTTGCATCGGGCACAAAGGCGCGCACGACAACAAGGCCCTGATCGCGCGCGGCGAACACCGGCAGCGCCTCACCCGGATCGGCAAGACCGGCCTGTTGGCGCTGCCGGCGGCGGCCTTCCTCCGCTTTGGCCAAGACCTCAAGGTCCACGCGGTTGTCGAGCGCGAGGCGGTCAACGAGGGAAAAGACCACGCGGTCACGGTCATCCAGTACGGCAACGCTGAAGAAATTCGGCGCATCGTCGCTTGTGACGCGAAAGCTACCTGCCGACAAATCAAAGGCGCAGACCCGGCTGGCAAAGAACGGGTCGTTGCCCGACACTGTCGGCAACGGGGTCTCCGCCGGATCGGACGGTGTCTCGCCTGACAGCCGGGGCGGCGCGAACACAAGCGCATCAGCGGTCTCGCCGGCGATGGGCGCAAGCGCGGCATATGTTCGCCCGCCCGCCAGCACCGGGATAAGGAAGATGATCGCCAGATGCAGGAACACGGCACCAACAAGCCCGGTCAACACCGTATAGGCGAGCTTACGCATCGGCGCAGCCCAGCCTGACGATCGACGGCAATTGCGCCGAGGTGCCGAATGTCGCGTCGGACAAGGCGGCATCATAGGCTGACAGCACGAGACGGAACCGGCCCTGTGACCGCAAGGGCAGCCAATTGCCGGGCGCGGCCTGCGCCGAAAGCGTCAGTTCAAAGCCATCGCCCGCAAACAGCATGTTTTCGGAATGGATCATCGGCGGCAAGGCGGGTCCATCCTGATTTGACGCGACAAGTGGCTCGCCGGTGATGCCCTCGGCACGCAGCGTGAACAGGCGGGCAGGCAGAGCGCCGCCCGTGACACGGTAGGCGCAAGCGGCGTCAAGCGGTTGGCCGCCATCATCGGCGACGGCAATGAAGGTGCTGCTTTCGACCTCCCCCATGGGGAGTTGCAGCCGGGTTTGGGCGAGAGCTGCGCTATAGGGGTCAGCCTCGGGATCGCCGATGCCGGGCGCTTCCAACCATGCGCCGGACCGGCCGCCTGCCATTTGCGGCCAGCGGTCAAGCGCGACGGCCGCCGACAGCGCGCCAAGGACGAGGGCGATCACAAGTGACAGCACGGTGTTGAGTGCACGGATCATGCAGGCTGTTCCGGCTCAGGCTTCACGGTTGCGGTTGCGGCTGCGGCGCGGCGATGGACGCGGTCTGCCCGGTGTCGCGCCCGGACAACGGTGCGGCGCTGGCGAGCGATAGGCGCAGCGCTTCCAGTCGTGTTTTCAAGGCCGCAGGCAGCGGCCGCCCGGGGCGGACGGTGGCCACAAAGGAATCATCCGGAGTGCCTTCCGCCACCGGTTTGGCTTCGGCGACCGCCGGAACCTCCATCGCTTCCAAATAGGGAATCGGCTTCAGATCAACGCCGCGATGGGCAAAGGTCATCAGCCGCTTCCAGATCATCGCCGGGAGAGAGCCGCCCGTCATGCGGTTGGTGACGGTGTAGTCATCCTTGCCGGCCCAGACGGCGGCCGTGAAGTTGCCGGTATAGCCGACATACCAGGCGTCGCGGTAGTCCTGCGTTGTTCCGGTCTTGCCGGCGCTGAGAATGCCATCAAGGGCGGCGCGCCGGGCCGTGCCTGAAATCGGCACCTGTGCCAACATGGTGTTCATCCCGGCGGCGGTGGTTTCCGCGATCACGCGCTCCGGTTTAGGGCCGTTGGCGGCATGGTCATAAAGCAGCGCGCCATCAGGCCCGAACACCTGTTCAATGCCGCGCATGGTCTTGCCATAGCCGCCATTGGCGAAAATGTTGAACGCCTGGGCCTGTTCAAGCACCGTGACGCCCGATGTGCCAAGCACCATCGGCGGATAGGTGTCGAGCACGGATTCAACGCCGAGCTTGCGCGCAACTTCGGTGATGGCCTTGACGCCGACCTGCCGCCCGAGGCGTGCGGCAATGACGTTATTGGAGGTCGCCATCGCACGGATCAGCGTCATCCGGCCGGCATGCCCGCCTGAATAGTTCTTGGGCGACCAATCGCCCCAGGAGAAGGGCGTGTCGGCGGCCAGATCATCGGGCTTGGCCCCGGCTTCGAGTGCCGCGGCATAAACATAGGGCTTGAAGGACGAGCCCGTGGGACGTTTGCCGCTGGTGGCGCGGTTGAACTGGCTGCGGCCATAGTCGCGCCCGCCGACAATGGCGCGCACCGCCCCGTTGTTGTCGAGCAAGACGACGGCCGCCTGATCGACGTCATAGGTCCCGCCATACTGGCGCAAATGGTACTCGACCGATTCCTCGGCCGCTTCCTGCAGTGCCGGGTCCAGCGTGGTGCGCACGGTGAACACTTGCGCAGGCAGGCGCGGGGCCAATTCGCGCATCTCCTCGAAAGCCCAATCAACAAAATAATCGGCTTCGCTCGTGCGCCCGCGATCCACGACACTGGCCGGTTCGCGCCGGGCGGCGAGCACCTGGCCCTCGGTGAGGAAGCCTGCTTCGACGATGTTGTTCAGCACCACGTTGGCGCGTCCGCGCGCGGCAGGCAGGTTGATGTGCGGGGCATATTTGGCCGGCGCCTTGAACAGGCCGGCCAGCATGGCCGCTTCGGCCAGCGTCACGTCCTTCAATTGCTTGCCGAAATAGAAGTCGGCCGCCGCCGTGATGCCGAATGTGCCGCCGCCCATGTAGGCGCGGTCGAGATAGAGCTGCAGGATCTCGGACTTGGACAAATTGGCTTCAAGCCAAAGCGCGAGAAACGCCTCGTTGATCTTGCGTTGGAGCGTGCGCTCATTGGTGAGGAACAGGTTTTTGGCCAATTGCTGCGTCAAGGTCGAGCCGCCCTGAACCACATCGCCGGCGCGCGCGTTCTCGCTCATGGCGCGGGCGAGGCCGACAAAATCAAGCCCGATATGCTCAAAGAATCGGCGGTCTTCCGTGGCGAGCGTCGCCTGGATCACATGCTGCGGCATATCGGCGACAGGCACGGATTCACGCTGGATCAGGCCGCGCTGGCCGATTTCATTGCCGAAACGGTCAAGGAAGGTCACGGCGATGTCCGCTTGCCGGAGCCAGTCGCCCTCGGTTTCCTTGAAGGCGGGGATGGCGAGCGCGAGCATCACGACCATCCCCGCCACGCCGAGCGTGGCCGCCTCGCCTGTGACTTCCAGAAGCGCACGACGCCAGCCGCGAACGGTGAGCCGATTGGAGGCAATGCAAACGCGGTCCCAGAAGCGGGCAAGGCCGAACCGCAGTTCATAGAGCGTGGAATCGATCCAGGCATCGAGCCAGATCAGCCGCGACGTGCGCTTCATCCGTGGCGCGCGTCGTTGCGGAACGCCGGACGGCAGCGTGGGCGGCTGTTCGTTTGGCTGATTGGACGAATCTTGCATCACGATCCCGCAAGGTGGCGGCCCGCGCGGCCACGGTCCGGTTCTTGACGGCAATCGACGGCATTTTCAAGCGCGCTGGCGTGCTGCAACTGGTTTGTGACCGACGTCTGCTCAGGGAAAAGAAACAAAAAACAAACAAAAAGAGAACAAACGCTTGACGGCGCAACGGTCCTCTGGTAAGCATATGCCATAATCGAAAAACTGCATCCAAACGCCGCTGGGGCCGCCGAAAGGTGGCTGGGGCGGCTTTGGCGTTTCGGCAGTCGGCAGTCGGCAGTCGGCAGTCGGCAGTCGGCAGTCGGCAGTCGGC
>JALOTE010000117.1 GCA_025458045.1 Rhizobiaceae bacterium | reverse complement strand
GGCAGGCTTGATGTTGGCAGGCTTGGGCCTTTGCCTTCATGCTGAGGTGCGAGCGCATGCGAGCCTCGAACCGGAAGGCAAACAGCACCTCGCGTAAAGGGACGGGGCCACCATGGTTATTCTCATTGGCAAATCTCGCAATCGTCGACCAAAAGAAAGGGGCCCGAAGGCCCCTTTCCCGTTTCATGACATCAGGTCACACCGGGCTTACTGCCAGCGCTTGATGATGTCCTCATAGGCGATCGTCACGCCCTGGACCTTCTCGTTTTCGAGCTTGGCTTTCGGGCCGTTCTCCATGGCGAACCATTCGGCCGGGTCTTTCGGTTCGTTCAGGCGCGGGCCGCAACCGCCATAGACATTGGCTGCCTCGTCCGCCGCCTGCATGCGGGCCATGGTGATGTCCATCTCTTCGGCGAGACGGTCCATGGCCTGCTGCGGCGTGAACGCACCCGAGTTGACGTCACCGATCTGCTGCCACCAGATCTGGGCGAGCTTCGGATAGTCAGGCACGTTGACGCCCGTCGGCGACCAGCGGACGCGGTCCGGCGAGCGGTAGAACTCGACGAGGCCGCCGAGTTTCGGCGCACGCTCGGTGAAGCTTTCATGGCGCACCGTCGAATCGCGGATGAAGGTCAGGCCGACATGGCTTTTCGTCACGTCGACGGTTTTCGACACGGCGAACTGCGCATAGAGCCAGGCGGCCTTGGCGCGGTCGAGCGGGGTCGATTTCAGGATCGTCCACGAACCGACGTCCTGATAGCCGACCTTCATGCCTTCCTTCCAGTACGGGCCGACCGGCGACGGAGCCATGCGCCACAGCGGGTTGCCCTCATCATCGACCGTGTTGTTGCCTTCGGATTTCGGCTTCACCATGTCGGCGGTGAAGGCGGTGTACCAGAAGATCTGCTGGGCGACGTTGCCCTGCGACAGGGCCGGCAGCGACTGGTAGAAGTCATAGGATGCGGCGGCCGGAGGCGCATACTTGCGCAGCCACTCATCCCATTTCGCAATCGCATAGACCGAGGCCGGGCCGTTGGTTTCGCCGCCGCGCGACACCGAAGCGCCGACAGGGTTGCAGGTGCCTGCCTCCATGCGGATGCCCCATTCGTCGATGGGGATGCCGTTCGGTTCGCCGACCGAGCCGGTGCCCGCCATCGACAGCCAGGCGTCGGTCATGCGCCAGCCGAGGTCGGGCGCGCGCTTGCCGTAGTCCATGTGGCCATAAATATCGACACCGTCGATCTGCTTGACGTCCTCGGAGAAGAACTGGGCGATGTCCTCATAGGCCGACCAGTTGACCGGAACGCCGAGGTCGTAGCCATATTTGGCCTTGAACGCGTCTTTCAGGTCCTGCCGGTCGAACCAGTCCTTGCGGAACCAGTAGAGGTTGGCGAACTGCTGGTCGGGCAGCTGGTAGAGCTTGCCATCCGGCCCGGTTGTGAACTGCTTGCCGATGAAATCGTCGAGGTCGAGACCGGGGTTGGTCACGTCCGCGCCGTCGCCTGCCATGAAGTCGGTCAGGTTGTAGGCCTGCTGCATGCGCGAATGCGTGCCGATCAGGTCGGAGTCGTTGACGTAGATGTCATAGAGGTTGCGGTTGGTCTGCATCTGCGTCTGCACGGCCTGCACCACTTCGCCCTCGCCGAGGATCTGGTGGTTGACCTTGATGCCGGTGATCTCTTCAAAGGCTTTCGTCAGCACGGTCGATTCATAGGTGTGCGTCGGGATGCCTTCGGACAGCGCGTTGATCTCCATGCCGGCAAACGGCTTGGCCGCGTTGATGAACCACTCCATCTCGGCGATCTGCTGTTCCTTGGTCAGCGTCGAGCGGGTGAACTCCGTCTCGATCCAGCGCAACGCAGCCGCGCTGTCGGCGAAAGCCGGCAGCGAGCCGCCCATCAGGCCGATGGTCGCGACAGACAACAAAAGATGTCTTCTCAACATGGTCTCCTCCCAGAGATCCGGTTTCAGTGGAACCAGTTTCAATCATGCCCCCTTGCGGGAGCGGCGAAGCATCAGCCGTGACCGGCTTTTGCGTTAGACGCCGCGCCGGGCCTTGGCCCGATGCGGCGATGGGTGCGGGTTCTGCTCAGACGAAGCGGAACACCAAAACAGCATAGCCAAGGCACAGGACCGTCGCCCACCAGAGCGGGCCGGACGCAAGCGCCAGCCATGCAAGATGGATGTAGGCCGAGCCGAGGAGCGAGATGAACAGCCGGTCGCCGCGCGTGGTGTTGAGGCCGAGCACGCCATGGCGCGGCCCGCCACCGGGCGAGACATATTCCCACACGCCCATCGCCGCGATCAGGCAGGCGATGACGATGAAAAACACGGCCGTGTGCCACGTCCACGCCATCCATGAGAGATCGAAAGCCATGCGCGCCTCCCCTCACACGCGGCCCAGGGCGAAGCCCTTGGCGATGTAGTTGCGAACGAAATAGATGACGATCGCGCCCGGTATGATGGTCAGCACGCCGGCCGCCGCAAGCAGGCCCAGTTCATAACCCGAGGTCGAGGCCGTGCGCGTCATGGTTGCGACGATCGGCTTGGCGGCAACCGATGTCAGCGTCTTTGCAAGCAGCATTTCCACCCATGAAAACATGAAGCAGAAGAAGGCGGTGACGCCGATGCCGGATGCGATGAGCGGCATGAAGATCTTCACGAAGAACTTCGGGAACGAGTATCCGTCCACATAGGCGGTCTCGTCGATCTCCTTCGGCACGCCCGACATGAAGCCTTCGAGGATCCACACGGCAAGCGGGATGTTGAACAGGCAATGGGCGAGCGCAACCGCGATGTGCGTGTCAAACAGCCCGAGCGCCGAATAGAGTTGCAGGAAGGGCAGCGCGAAGACGGCGGGCGGCGCCATGCGGTTGGTGAGCAGCCAGAAGAACAGATGTTTGTCGCCGAGGAAACGGTAGCGCGAGAAGGCGTAGTTGTCGCCGAGGAAACGGTAGCGCGAGAAGGCGTAGGCCGCAGGCAGCGCGAAGGCGACCGAAATGACCGTGTTGAGCGTCACATAGATGATCGCGTTGACATAGCCCATGTACCAGGTCGGGTCTGTCAGGATGATCACATAGCTGTCCACCGTGAAATCGGACGGCCACCACGAGAAGCCCGCAAGGATCTCGTTTGTCGTCTTGAAGCTCATGTTCAAGAGCCAATAGATCGGCAGCATCAGGAACAGGATGTAGGTGGCCGGGATCAGCCATTTGAAGCGGGCGATGCCAGCGGAATGAGCGCTCATGCCTCGTCTCCCTTCATCGTGTAGGTGTAGAACACCCAGCAGACGAGCAACGTCATCAGGAAGTAGATGATGCTCATGGCGGCGGCGATGCCGAGGTTGAATTCGCCGAGTGCGGCCTTCACCAGATCGATCGACAACAGCGTCGTCGAGTTGCCCGGCCCCCCGCCCGTCAGGACGAAGGGTTCGGTGTAGATCATGAAACTGTCCATGAAGCGCAGCAGCACCGCGATGATCAGCACGTTCTTCATCTTCGGCAGCTGGATGTGGCGGAAGACGCTCCACGTTGACGCGCCATCAATGCGGGCGGCCTGATAATAGGCGTTGTCGATGGACTGCAGTCCGGCATAGGCGAGCAGCACCACAAGTGACGTCCAGTGCCAGACATCCATCAGGATGATGGTGAACCACGCGTCGCCCGCTTCTTGCGTGAAATTGTAGGAGAAGCCGAGCCAGTTCAGCCCATAGCCGAGCAGACCGATGTCGGGCAGCGCGAAGATGTTCCACATCGCGCCGACAACATTCCACGGGATAAGCAGCGGCAGCGCCATCAGCACGAGGCAGACAGAGGCCCAGACGCCGGATTTCGGCATGGCGAGCGCGATGATGACACCGAGCGGAATCTGGATCGCGAGAATCGTCATCGTGAAAATGATCTGGCGCCCGAGCGCGGCGTGGAACCGCTCGGAGGCGAGCACCTCCTCGAACCACTTCGTGCCCTCAAAGAAAAAGAGGTTGTTGCCGAAGGTTTCCTGCACCGAATAGTTGACGACCGTCATCAGCGGGATGACGGCGTTCAGCGCCACGATCAGCAGCACCGGCAACACCATGAACCAGGCGCGGTTGTTCCAGGTCTTGTTCATCTGGACCCCCCGCCGATGCGCCAGGAATCGGCGTAAATGCCAATGCCCTCAGGCGAAAATGACAGGTGCGGCTCGGCCGGCACGGTCTCGTCTTCCTTCAGCACGGCCACCACCTCCTGGCCTTCAAGGCTGAAACGCACGATCTTCTGGCGGCCCACATCCTCGACCTTGCTGACACGCGCCGCCATTCCCTCGCGGCCGACGCGGACATGCTCGGGGCGCACGCCCAGCTCGATCTTTTCGCCCGCCGACGCGCCGACGGGCTTCGGCAAAGGAATGTGATGGGACCCGAGCCTGACACCAGCGCCGTCCGCCTGCACCGGCAGAACATTCATGCCGGGAGAGCCGATGAAATACCCGACAAAGGTGTGGGACGGCCGCTCGAACAACTCCTGCGGCGTGCCGATCTGCACGATCTCGCCGCCATACATCACCACCACGGTGTCCGCGAAGGTCAGCGCTTCGGTCTGGTCATGGGTGACATAGACCATGGTGTGGCCAAACTGTTTGTGCACGAGTTTCAACTGCGAACGCAGCTGCCATTTCATGTGCGGGTCGATCACGGTCAGCGGTTCGTCGAACAGGATGGCGTTGACATCCTGGCGCACGAGGCCGCGGCCGAGCGAAATCTTCTGCTTCAAGTCGGCCGTCAGCCGCTGCGCCTTGCGGTTGGCATGGGCACCGAGATCAAGCATCTCGATTGTTTCGCGCACGCGCTTCTGCACATCCGCCTCGTTCATGCCGCGGTTGCGCAGCGGGAAGGCCAGATTGTCGGCGACCGTCATCGTGTCATAAACGACGGGGAACTGGAACACCTGCGCGATGTTGCGGTCTTCGGGCGCAAGCTGCGTCACATCCTGGCCATCAAAAAGGATGCGCCCCTCGGACGGGGTGATGAGGCCGGAGATGATGTTGAGAAGCGTGGTCTTGCCGCACCCGGACGGACCAAGCAGCGCATAGGCGCCGCCGTCACGCCAGACATGATGCACCTCCTTCAGCGCATAGTCATCGGCGCTTTTGGGTGCGGCGCCGTAGGCGTGGCGGATATGTTCGAGGTCGATGCGCGCCATGTCCGCCTCACGCCGCCCTGGCGGCATGCGCGGCGGATGCCACGCTGCGCCCTGACGGATCAAACAACAGGAGGTGGCGCGGCTCCAGCCACACCGTCAGCTCGGTCCCCGGATCCAGATCGTGGACACCATGGGTCAGCATTGTCCAGCGCTCTTCGCCTGCGGCCAGATGCACGAAGCTCTCCGAGCCGGTGATCTCGGTGACGATGACGCGCGCCGCCATCGGGACGGCGTCGGGCGCGGTCTGCGACGGCGCCAGATGGTGCGGCCTGAAACCGACGATCAACGGCCCGTCCGCCAGACCGGGCGCACGCAAGGGCATGCTGACGCCGGTGTTCAGCGCGAGCCTGTCGCCCTGTTTGACGGCAGCAACCGTGTTCATTGGCGGGTCGGAGAATGTCTGCGCCGTGACGATGTCCACAGGCGCGCGGAACACATCCACCGTGCGGCCGAACTGGGTGACACGACCGCGATCCAGCGTGGCGGTGTTGCCGCCAAGCAGCAACGCCTCTGTCGGCTCGGTTGTCGCATAGACAAAAATCGCGCCGGATTCCGCGAAGATGCGCGGCAGTTCGGCGCGCAGTTCCTCGCGCAGCTTGTAATCCAGGTTGGCGAGCGGCTCATCGAGCAGGACAAGGCCCGCCTTTTTCACCATGGCGCGCGCCAGAGCGGTGCGCTGCTGCTGTCCGCCCGACAGGTTGAGCGGGCGGCGGTCGAGATAGGGTGTCAGACGCAGCAGTTCGGCGGCCTTCTTCACCTCGCGCTCGATCGTCGCGGCATCCGCCCCCGCCACCCGCAGGGGAGAGGCGATGTTCTCATAGACACTCATCGCCGGGTAATTGATGAACTGCTGATAGACCATCGCGACATTGCGTTTCTGCACCGGCTCGCCGGTGACATCCCGCCCGTCGGCGATCACATTGCCCGCTGTCGGCTTCTCAAGCCCGGCCATCAGCCGCATCAGCGTCGTCTTGCCGGCCAATGTCGGCCCGAGCAGCACATTGAGCGATCCTGCTTCAAGCGTCATCGACACGGCGTCGATGTGGGTTTCGCCGCCGGCGACCTTGGTAACGGACCGCAGTTCGAGCGTGCTCATTGACCGACCGCCTTTCTTTGAGGTTGCAGCCGACGCGTCTCCATGAACGCCGCAAGGGACTGCTTTTCGGCAGCGGTGAAATGCAGCCCAAGCTTGGTGCGCCGCCACAGCACGTCATCGGCGGCGGCCGCCCATTCATGGTCCATCAGATGGGCTACCTCCGTTTCCGTCAGCCCATGGCCGAAGTCCCGCCCGAGACCCTTGCCCGAAGACGCCCAGTCGAGCGCGCGCGTCCCGTAAAGCCGCGCAAGGCGGCGCGCCGCGCTTGACGCGATGCCGTGCTGGCGTTCGATGCGCGCGGCCAGCGCGCCGAACTCCGTCGCCTTGAAGTCACCGCCTGGCAATGTCGCGCCCGCCGTCCAGCGCGGGCCTTTGGCACCGATCAGCGCCTCGATTTTTTCAAGCATGGATTCCGCAAGACGGCGATAGGTGGTGATCTTGCCGCCGAAGATGTTGACCAGCGGCGCAACCCCGTCGCCGACATCGGCCTTCAGCACATAATCGCGCGTCGCCTCCTGCGCGGCCGATGCGCCGTCGTCATAAAGCGGACGCACGCCGGAGTATGTCCAGACAATGTCGTCGCGCCGGATCGGCTCGCGGAAATATTCCCCCGCGCCAGCAATCAGATAGTCGATCTCCCTGTCGGTGATCGAAACATCGGCCGGGTCACCCGCATAGTCCTGATCGGTGGTGCCGATCAGCGTGAAATCGCCCTCATAGGGAATGGCAAAGAAGATGCGCCCATCACCGTTCTGGAAGAAGTAAGCGCGCTCATGGGCGAATTTCTTCTTCACCACGATATGGCTGCCCTGCACGAGGCGCACATTGCGTGCATCGTTCCTGGCCAGCGCGCCCGTCAACACCTTGTCCACCCATGGGCCGGCGGCATTCACCACAAGGCGTGCCGCATGCGTTTCGCGCGCCCCCGTGTCGCGGTTTTCCGTTGTCACCCGCCACAGCGCGCCCTCGCGCTCCAGCCGCGTGACGGCGGTGCGGGTGCGGATGTCAGCCCCGCGCGCCTGCGCGTCCATCGCGTTCAAGACGACCAGGCGCGCATCATTGACCCAGCAATCGGAATATTCAAACGCCTTGCGGAATTGCGGCTTGATCGGCAATCCCGCCTCGTCATTGGCGAGATCGAGCACGCGGGTGGCAGGCAAAGCCTTGCGACCGCCGATGTGATCATAGAGGAACAGGCCAAGCCTGATCAGCCACGCCGGGCGGATCCCCTTGTGGTGCGGCAGCACGAAACGCAACGGCCAGATGATGTGCGGCGCCATGGCCCACAGCACTTCGCGCTCCATCAGCGCCTCGCGCACGAGGCGGAATTCGTAGTGCTCCAGATAGCGCAGGCCGCCATGGATCAGCTTGGTCGACCAGGAGGACGTGCCCGAGGCGAGATCATTCATCTCCGCGAGCATCACCGTGTAGCCGCGGCCGACCGCATCGCGTGCGATGCCGCAGCCGTTGATGCCGCCGCCAATGACAAACACGTCGATGGGTGAATGCAAGTCGCCCACTACGCCCTCTCCCCTGGCTTGCTGCGGCATGTCTGCATCCCGCCTCCCTGCGAAACGCGGCCGCTCTGCGAAACCAAACGAAATCAGACCCGTGCGATGCCGGTTTGTCAAACAGGAATTGTCCCTTCGCTTTCGCACATTATTGGAACGAAAGCCGAAAAAATTCCGCAGGGTCAATTTTGCTCGGCAACCTCGATCAACCGCACTTCATGATCGGTGCAGATGCGGCGCACATCGGCATGGGGCAGCCGGTCGGTGACGAAGCTGTCGACCTGGCCAAGCCAGGCGATCCGCACCGGCGCGGTGCGCTCGAACTTGCTTTGGTCTGCCACCAGAATGACATGGCGCGCATTGTCGATGATCGCCTGCGCCACCTTCACCTCACGATAGTCATAGTCGAGCAACGCGCCGTCGCGCGCGATGGCGGAGGCACCGATCACCGCATAATCGACGCGGAACTGCCGGATGAAATCCCCCGCAGCCTCTCCCACAATGCCGCCGTCGGACGGCCGCACGACACCGGACGCGATGATCACCTCGAACTGCGGATGGACACGCAACCTGTTGGCGACATTGATGTTGTTGGTGATCACCATCAGTCGGCGATGCTTGACGAGCGCGGCGCTGACCGCTTCGGTTGTGGTGCCGATATTGATGAACAGGGACGCCCCGTCGGGGATGAGCGCCGCCGCCGCCCGCCCGATCGCGGACTTCGCGTCCGCCGCGAGCGCGCGCCGCTGGTCATACTCAAGCGCTTCGCTCCCCGAGGCAAGGACCGCCCCGCCATGCACGCGCGCAAGCAGACGTTCCGCACACAGATCATTGATGTCTTTGCGGATGGATTGCGGCGAAATGCCGAACCGTTTCGCCAACTCATCAACGCGAACCACGCCCTCGCCACGGGCAAGCGACAGGATTTCAGTACGGCGGCGCATGGCTTGCATCGGTCTCTCCTGCGTGTTCCGCCCAAGCGCGGGCACGCTCATTGCCGGGACTGCCTGCGAATTTTCACTTTTTTCATTTTCAGAACAAGTGAAACCAAATGCGACACGCGCGATCATGTCTGTCAGCGCTTTGCAGCGCGCTTTTCACTCAGCTGAAGTTGTGTTCGTCGATTTGGACGAGGCGCGGACCAGGACCTGAACCCAGCACCCGGACCAGCGCCTCCAGCGAATCGCAGCGTGTGGCAGGAACCCCGTAGGCAGCGGCGATGGCGATGAAATCCGGGGCGGACGGTTTGACACCCTCCGGCGCGACGCCAGCCGCAACCATGGCGCTTTCGATTTCCTGATAGCCGTCATTGTTCCAGACGATGAAGGTCACATCGGCGTTTTCGTCCCGCGCCGCGCCGATTTCGGCCAGCGAAAATTGCATGCCGCCATCGCCCGCGATGCAGACGACCGGACGGGACGGATCGCCTGAGGCGGCGCCGATGGCCGCGCCGATGGCTGCAGGCGGGCCATAGCCCAACGCCCCGAAACCCGTCGCCGCGTTGAACCAGCGTCCGGTTGTCGGAACATCAAGGAACAAATTGCCCGCATAGATGAGCTGGGTTGAATCGCCCGCGATGACCGCGTCGGGCAGTGCCGCAAAGATCGCGTCGCAAATGGCGACAAAATGCCGGTAGCGCGGGCCGATCTCATCGCGCGCGGCAGCACGGATGTCGGCGGCCCGCTGCGTCCCTTGCCGCAAATGCCGGCCGGCGGAACGCGACTCAACGGCGTGTTGGAGCATGGCTGACAGTGCGGCCATGAAAGCCGCCGCATCGGCTTGCATGTCGATTTGTTCCGCCGCCAGCCCGGCGCGGCGCTGCAATTGCCTCGCATCGACATCCACGCGGAGCAGCCGCTGGATCTCCGGCATCGTGCCGGTTTCGTACATGTCGAAATCGGTCGGGCCGAATTCGGTTCCGAGCGCCAGTACGCAATCGGCATCCGCCAAGGCGCTGCGGACAGCGGCAAGGCTGGGACTTGCCGGCACGCAGAGCGGATCGCCGCCCATGAGCCCGCGCGCATTGACAGTCGTGACAACGGGCGCACCAAGCGCGACAGCAACAGCGCGGACAGCCTTCCCAGCCTGCCGCGCGCCACCGCCGGCCAGGATCAACGGGCGCTCGGCGGCAGCCAGCCAGCGCGCCGCATCCGCGATGTCCCGCGCGGCGGGTGTGAGCGGGAAGGACAAGGGCAACGCAAGTTCCGGCAAGGCGATCACCGCCTTCATCACGTCCGTCGGGATCTCGACATGGACAGGGCCGGGGCGCCCGGCACCCATGCGCGCAAAGGCTTCGGCAATCACGTCGCCCAGTCTGTCCGGCTCCATCAGCGTCGAAGTCCGGAGCGCGACCGTGCGGGCGAGCGCCGCCTGATCCGGCAATTCATGCAGATGGCCGCGCCCTTTGCCCAAGGTGTCGCGCGCATTGACGCCGGTGATGACGAGCATCGGCACGCTGTCGGCGCGCGCCTGCGCCATTGCCGTCAGCGCATTGGTGAGGCCCGGCCCGGTGATCAGCAGGCAGACGCCGGGCTTGCCCGTCACGCGCGCATAGCCATCCGCCATGAAGGCCGCGCCCTGTTCGTGGCGGGGCGTGACATGGCGGATCGGGCTCGCCGCCAACCCGCGATACAGTTCAATGGTATGCACGCCGGGAATGCCGAACACTGTGTCGACGCCCGCTTGCTCCAACAGGCGGATCAGCGCCTCTCCAACGGTCATCCGCGCCTCTTCGGCCGCCATGTTCACGCCGCTTTCGCGACCAGCCGTGCGGCGAAGGCGGCGATGCGGCGGGCGGCTTCAATGATCAGGTCGTCCTGGACCGTCAGGCTGAGGCGGATGAACCCGCGGGCATAGTCACCGAAGGACGAACCGGGCATCACCGCCACGCCCTCATTCAGCAGCGCCCAGGCGAAGGCTTCGCCGTCCAGCCCGGTTGTCGTGACATCGACGACGATGAACATGCCGGCCTGCGGCGGCAGCGGCGTGAGGCCGGCCGCGCCGTGCAAATGCTGCATGATGAGGCCCGCGCGCCTCTTGTAGGCGTCACGCATGCGGGCTGCCGTCGGCAGGTCGGCGTCGAGCGCCCAGGCCGTCATGTCGGCGATGAAGGGCTGGTTGCCGAACAGCATCGCTTCGGAAACCGGCAGCAGCTTCTCGCAAAATTCCGCCGGGCCGACAGCCCAGCCGGAACGGAAACCGGGCGCCGCCAGCATTTTCGAGATCGACGACACGGTGACCACGCGGTCGGCCAGCTCAGGCAGATCGAATGGCGAGGCGAAGGCCGCGTCAAACACCAGTTCCTCATAGACCTCGTCGCAGACGATCCAGAGATCATGGCGCGTGCAGACTGCGCCGATGGCGGCGACTTCATCGTGCGAGAGCACGGCCCCTGTCGGGTTGTGCGGGGAATTGAGCAGCAGCACGCGCGATTGCGGCGTGATCGCCGCCTCGAGATCTTCGGCGCGCATGTGAAACCCGTGTTCGGGCCGAAGCTGCACGGAAACCCGTGTTGCGCCGCCGGCGCGGATCACGCCGTCATAGGTCGCGTAGGACGGATCGCCGACCAGCACCTCGTCGCCCGGTCCGGCCAGCGCCAGCATGGTGGCAAAGAGCGCGGTCTGTGTGCCCGGAAAACACAGGATATTGTCGCGGGTCACACCGGCGCGGCGCTTGCAATAGCGGCGCGCCAGCGCGTCGAGCAGGGCCGGTTCGCCGCGGCCCGACGAATAGCG
>JALOTE010000023.1 GCA_025458045.1 Rhizobiaceae bacterium | reverse complement strand
AAGGTCAGAGGACGCGCAATCAAGACAACGCCTGCGCGCGGGGGTGCCGCAATGCCTGATCTTCTGCTTGAACTTCGTTCCGAGGAAATTCCAGCGCGCATGCAGCGCAAGGCCGCCGGTGACTTGCGTTCGGCCGTCACCAATGCGCTGGTCGAGGCGGGGCTGACCTATGAGGCGGCGGGCGCGCACTGGACTCCGCGCCGTCTTGTGCTGGATGTGCGCGGGCTCGATGCGCGCTCCAAGCCGGTGCGCGAGGAGATCAAAGGCCCGGCGGTGACCGCGCCCGAGCAGGCGGTGCAAGGCTTCCTGCGCAAGGCCGGTCTCAGCGATGTGAGAGAGGCCAAAATCCAGTCGGACCCGAAAAAGGGGGATTTCTACGTCGCCGTGACCGAGAAGCCGGGCAGGGCAGCGGAAGAGATCATCGCGGAGGCGATGCCCGGCATCATCCGCAATTTCCCCTGGCCGAAATCCATGCGCTGGGGGGCCGCCTCGCGCGAGCCGGGCGGCTTGCGTTGGGTTCGCCCGTTGCAATCCATCGTCTGCACCTTCGGACCTGAAACCGAAGAGTCTGTGGTGATCGATTTCGAGGTCGGCGGCATCCGGTCGGGCGATGTCACCTTTGGCCACCGCTTCCACGCGCCGGACGCCATCCGCGTGCGCCGGTTCGATGATTATGTCACCAAGCTGGAGAGAGCCTTCGTCGTGCTCGATGCCGAGCGGCGCAAGGAAATCATCGCGCATGACGCTCGCAACATCGCGTTTGCCAGCGGGCTCGAACTGATCGAGGATGAGGCGCTGCTGGACGAAGTCGCCGGCCTTGTCGAGTGGCCTGTGGTGCTGATGGGCGAGTTTGACGAGGCGTTTCTCGCCATCCCGCCCGAAATGATCCGCCTGACGATCAAGACCAACCAGAAATGCTTCGTGACGCGGACACCGGATGGCGGCCTCTCCAACCGTTTCATCCTCGTCTCCAACATCGAAGCCACCGATGGCGGCGCGGAAATCGCGCGCGGCAATGGCAAGGTGGTCCGTGCGCGGCTGTCGGATGCCTTGTATTTCTGGACGACCGATCAGGCGGCGTTGCCGGACGTGGACGCGCTGAAACCTTCTGCGGAAAAGTTTGGCCTCGATCTCGCCAAGCCGCTCGACCAGCGTATGGCGCGGTTGGACGCGCTGGACGTGACGTTCCACGCCAAGCTCGGCACGCAAGGCGCACGTGTGGCGCGGATTGCAAAGCTGGCTCAGGAATTGGCTCCGGCCGTGTGGGCGTCGATGGGAGCATCAATTCGCCTTCATCCTGAGGTGCTTTTGTCCCATGGTTCGAGGCTCGCTTCGCTCGCGCCTCACCATGAAGGGACAAAACCCTCGAAGGACGAAGGCGCAACTCGTCTTTCGCCCCCCTCTGTCACCGCAAGCGATGACATCTCCCCTTCAGAGGGGGAGATGGGTCCCCGTTCAGCCGACCTCGCAACCTTCACCACGCTTTGCCGCCGGGCGGCGCTGCTGGCCAAGGCTGATCTGCAAACCGAGGCCGTGGGCGAATTCCCCGAATTGCAGGGGTTGATGGGCCGCAAATATGCGGCGCTGCAAGGCGAGCACCCTTCCGTCTGCGCGGCGATCGAAGAGCACTACAAGCCGCAAGGCCCGTCCGATTCGGTCCCGCGCGACCCTGTGGCCGTGACAGTCGCGCTCGCTGACAAGCTGGACACGCTTGTTGGATTCTGGGCGATTGACGAAAAGCCGACCGGCTCGAAAGACCCGTATGCATTGAGACGGGCCGCTTTAGGCGCGATCCGCATCGTGCTGGAAAATAACCTTGGCCTGTCTTTGAACACGTTCTTGCGAAAGGCCGGATTCTTTCATGAGGAAATGGAGGCGGGAGCAAGTCGCCGATTGGATGCCGGAGACCTCCTCTCGTTCTTCCACGACCGCCTCAAAGTCTGGCTGAAGGATCAGGGCGCGCGCCACGATGTGATCGAAGCGGTGCTCAGCGCCTCTTCCACCGCCACCCGCCTTCATCCTGAGGTGCTTTTGCCCCCTGGTTCGAGGCTCGCTCCGCTCGCACCTCACCATGAAGGGACAAAAGCCTCGAAGGACGAAGGCAAGGGGACGGGGGAGATGGGCGCAAGCCGACAGGAGGGGGGCGGTTTGCGCCAAACACCCCCCTCTGTCACCGCAAGCGGTGACATCTCCCCCTCAAGGGGGGAGAATAAAACCGGCGGCATCAACGACGATCTGCTCGCCATCGCGCGGCGCGTGGAACAATTGATCGTGTTCCTTGACACCGAAGACGGCAAGAACCTCGTGGCCGGCACCAAGCGGGCTGGCAACATCGTTGCCGCGGAAGAGAAGAAAGCGCCGGTCGGCTCCTCCGTCGATGCTGCGCTCTTGGTGTTGCCGGAAGAGCAGGCGCTCAACGCCGCATTGCTGGCTGCCGTGCCGGAGGCGGAAGCCGCGCTCGCCAAGGGGGATGACGGTTTGGCCATGCGGGCCTTGGCGCGGCTGCGCGCGCCCGTCGATGCGTTCCTGGATGGCGTGCTCGTCAATGATGCGGATCAGGCCATCCGCGCCAACCGGCTGGCGCTGCTGAAGCGCGTGGCGCTCGCCACCGGCCGCGTGGCGGATTTCTCGAAGCTTGCGGGCTGATCGACGCGCGAAGCCCGCCGGACTGGAACGGCGGGCTTCGCTTCAACATGGCGCAAGCTGTCAGCCGCCAGTGATGATCTTGGCGGGCGGCGCGACATTCACCTGCTGCATGCCGTCCGGCACGCCCGGCTCGGCCAGTGCTTCGCCCTGCTTTGTCGGGCGCAGGTCGCTTTGGCTGACGGGCGGCTGCGCCGGGATCGTGCCCGCGTCAGGCGGTGCCATCGGGGCGAGCGCCTCATCGGCCGGATTGTTGCCCGTGCCCTGCACCGGATTCGGCAAGGGAGCCGATGCACGGGCTGGCGCATCGTCTGACGGATCAGCCGGGGCCGGGACCGGCACGGCCGGATCCGGGAACTTGCGGGCGAATTTCATGTTGATCGGCTGGCGGCCCGGAGCGGCCAGTGACGCGAAGCTGGACGTGATCATCGGGGAGACCGCGCTTTCATCCTCCTCAGGGCCGAGCACGATGATGGACGGCCCTTTCGGGCCAGTCACCATGGCGTCGATCTCGGTGATGGAACTGGCAAGCGTCGGCGTGGCGGAAGCGGCCATCATGCCGCAGAAAAGAAGCAAGCGTTTCATCGATCAATCCCCGATTGCGCTCCGATCCCTGCTCAACCGCACAGGCCCGGCGTTGTTTCATCGCGGACAATGACACGAAGGGTTTGAAACGCCGTTGGCCTCAACCATAGAGATTGAGTCAAATGTGAACGAATGCGGCAACCGGGCGGCAAGGCTTGAACAGCCACCGCCAAGCGGGCATGGAACGAGAATGGATTGCATCACGCATGTGCTTGGCATCGAGGATGGTTTTGGCGCGGCCTTGGCCTTGCTCGCTGAAGGCCGGCCGGTCGGCGTGCCGACTGAAACCGTCTATGGTCTGGCGGCGGATGCAACGCGCGGCGAGGCGGTTGCAGCGATCTATGCCGCCAAGGACCGGCCGCGATTCAACCCGCTGATCATCCATGTCGCCGACATGGCGATGGCGCGCGCGGTCGCGCGGTTCGACTCCGCGGCCTTGACGCTTGCAGCCCGGTTCTGGCCCGGCCCGCTGACGCTGGTCCTGCCGCTGGCCGACGCCGCACCCGTGCATCCGCTGGCGCTCGCAGGATTGGACACCGTGGCGATCCGCATGCCGCAAGGCGCGTTGCGGGATCTGGCCGCCGCACTCGCCCGGCCGCTGGCGGCACCCTCCGCAAACCCGTCCGGGCGGCTCTCGCCGACCACGGCGCAGGCCGTGGCGGACGGTCTGAAGGGCCGCATCCCGTTGGTTCTCGATGGCGGGGCGGCGGGCGTTGGCGTGGAGTCGTCCATCATCGGCCGGACAGACCAAGGTTGGGCGCTGCTGCGTCCGGGCGGCCTTGCCGCCGGTGACATCGAGGCGGTGCTGGGCCACAGGCTGGCGCGTGCGCAATCGGGCACGCTCATCGCGCCGGGCATGCTGGCGTCCCATTATGCTCCGGGCACGCGCCTGCGCCTCGATGCAACCACGGTCGCACCGGACGAAGCGTTGCTGACCTTCGGTGACACGCTGGTGCGCGGCCAGCCGCGCGCCATGCTGAACCTGAGCCCGTCCGGCGATCTGGCGGAGGCTGCGCGCAACCTGTTTTCCCATCTGCGGAGGCTGGATGCCGGCGGCCCGGAGATGATCGCCGTCACACCCATCCCGCATGAAGGGCTGGGCGAAGCCATCAATGACAGGCTGGCGCGCGCGGCAGCGCCGCGTCCCGCTCCAGCCGGTCTGTGACAATGCCGCTTGGTCCCGATCTCGTCGCCCGCTTTGCTGAAATCACCGGCACGCGCCATGCGCTGACGGATCAAGCCGCCATCGCGCCCTACCTTGTCGATTGGCGCGGTGCTTACCAGGGCGCAAGCAATCTTGTGCTGCGACCGGGAAGCACGGCGGAGGTCTCGGCCATTTTGGCGCTGGCGCAGGAAACGCGTACGCCCGTCGTGCCGCAAGGCGGCAATACCGGCCTCGTCGGCGGGTCGATCCCGGATGAAAGCAGCGCGGCGGTCGTCGTTTCGCTTGCCCGCATGGAGGCGATCCGCGCGCTCGATCCGGCGGGCAATACCGTGATTGTCGAGGCGGGCTGCACCTTGCAGTCTCTGCGCGAGGCTGCCGACGCGGCGGACAGGCTGTTTCCGCTTGCCCTTGCCAGTGCGGGCTCATGCCGGATCGGCGGCAATCTCGCCACAAATGCCGGGGGGATTGCAGCGCTCAGCCATGGCGTCGCGCGAGATCTTTGTCTCGGGCTGGAAGTGGTGCTGCCGGGCGGCGCGGTCCTGAACGGGTTGCGGACGCTGAAAAAAGACAATCGCGGCTATGATCTGAAGAACCTGTTCATCGGCTCGGAAGGCACGCTCGGTATCATCACGGCCGCGAGCTTGAAACTCGCGCCGAAGCCCAAAGGCCGTGCTCTCGCATGGGCGGGTGTAGCAACGCCGGACGACGCCTTGGTCCTGCTCAACCGCGTGCAGGCGGAAACGGGCAGCGCACTGACGGCCTTTGAACTCTGCGGCGCGCGCGCGGTGGAGTTCGCGGTGCGTCATGGCGGTATGCGCGCGCCGCTCACCGGCGCGCATCCATGGCTGGTGCTGGTCGAAATCAGCGGCACCGGGCAGGACACTGAGGCCGAAGCAACGCTCGGCGCGCTATTGGTCGCCGCCATGGAGGCCGGCGTCGCCGACGATGCGGTAATCGCCCGATCCGGCGCGCAGGGTAACGCGTTCATGGCGTTGCGCGAGGCGATGTCTGACGCGCAAAAGCCGGAAGGTCATTCGATCAAGCACGACATCTCCGTGCCGGTTGCCGCCATTCCCGAATTCATTCGCCGGGCCGAACCAGCGGTGGAACGGGCGGCGCCGGGCGCGCGCATCGTCTGTTTCGGCCACATGGGCGATGGCAATCTGCACTACAACATCTCCGAACCGGCAGGGGGCGACCGGGCGGACTTCATCGCCCGCGCGCCCGCAGTGACGGCCGCCGTGCTGGAACTGGTCACCGAACTGGGCGGGTCTTTCTCTGCCGAACATGGCATCGGCCGCATGAAGCGCGATCTTCTGGCAACCACCCTGGACCCCGCAAGCCTTGCCCTCATGCGCACGCTGAAGGCGGCGATCGACCCCAACGGCATCATGAATCCGGGCAAGGTTTTGTAAGCTTTCCGGCGAGGCTTCGCTAACCATCACATCCGGTCAGGCGGCGTTAACCTCGCCGCTTAAGCGCTTTGCCGCTGTTGCCGTGCGAATGTCCTTTCATCAGAGCCGGTGAACCGGCCAACCGGCGGCCACCGCCGGAACCACGGGAAGCGCCGCAAAACGCGCTCTCGGGAGTGACAGGGAAGACGAAAACGATGAGCGCCAAAAGCACGGCCGTGACATCCGCGCCGAAACCCCATTGGGCTGCCCATGACATGCGGCTTGACCCGGCGCGCCTTCCGCAGGCGGTGTCTTATGCCGCGCCGGGCAATGACGACGTGACCTTCACCATTTCCACGCGCGGCGCGACATTGCAGCGCCGCCGGGAGGGCATGGAACAGGCGCTTGCGATGGCGCTGCCCGCGCGCGCCTTCAAGGGTGTCGCCGCCCGCGCCATCGAGGACGAGGACGGGCAGGTGACCGTCACGCTGGAACTGCTCCACGCTGACGAGACATGCTCGGTGCCGCTGCTTGTCGCCCATGATCTTGAAAAGGTCTCAGGCGATTGGCACCGCTGGGCCGAGCTTTACAATCTGCCGATGCTGCTCGTCGAGGATGACGGCATCGCCCGCACCCTCGAAGACAGTCTGGAGCGCTACCAGTTGCGCCACGGTCTTGAGCCGCAAGCAGACAAGGTGCGCGTGGCACCCTATGGCGTTGCCGGGCGTCGCGGCATCCTCGGCGTGCGTTTGGTGATCGGCGGGCAGACCGTCATCTCCGAATTGCGCTGATCAGATCAGCCGCAACGCCAGATCGGCGGCCAAGCCGCCGCCGAACAGCCAGCCGACACGCGTGTTGGATTTGAACAGCGCCAGACATTGCGCGGGATCATCGATATCGAGCGCGACAATCTGCCAGCCCATCAGCGCCGCCGACAGGCCAAGCCCGAAAAACGCCGGCCAATCCGCCCCGGAAAAATGCAGCGCACCGACAAAGCATGCCAACGCCAAGCCATAAAGCACGATGAGCGCCGGTTTCGTGCGATCCGCGAACAGCCGCGCCGTGGAACGCACGCCGATCAGCGCGTCGTCTTCGCGGTCCTGGTGGGCGTAGATCGTGTCATAGCCGACAACCCAGAGGACCGTGCCCGCATAGAGCAGCAGCGGCGCGGCTGACAGCGTGCCGTACACGGCGGCCCATCCCATCAGCGCGCCCCAGGAAAAGGCAAGGCCGAGCACCAGTTGCGGCGCGTCCGTCACGCGCTTCATGAACGGGTAGAGCGCGACAATGCCAAGCGAAGCGATGCCGAGCAGGATCGAGAACAGGTTGAACTGGATGAGGACGACAAACCCTGTCAGCGCCTGCGCAACCAGAAACGCCCATGCCGCCCTGCGGCTGATCTGTCCCGATGGCAACGGGCGTGAGCGGGTCCGCTCGACCTTGGCGTCTATGTCTCTATCGATGATGTCATTGTAAGTGCAGCCCGCGCCGCGCATGGCGATCGCGCCGACGAGATAGAGGGCCATGTGCGAAAACAGCATCGGCAGATCAGGCAGCGGCTGACGGTTGGCCGCCATCAGCGCCGACCACCAACATGGCCAGAGAAGCAACCACCAGCCGACGGGGCGGTCCCAGCGGGCAAGCTGCGCATGCGGCCACAACCGGCGCGGCAAGGCGCTGTAGACCCAATGGCCCGACGGCGCATCGGCGACGCGGCCCTGCCGGCTTTCGCTTTGGATGGTCTCCATGCGCGCCGCCTGCCAGCGCAGGCCGGCACGGTCAAGTCGAAAGGTGGCGATTGACGCAAGGCCCGCCGCTCCCTAACCGGCATGTCACGCGCCGGTGTGAAATCCTCTACATCCTGAGGTGCTTTTTCCTTCGTGCTTCGAGGCTCGCAAATGCTCGCACCTCAGCATGAAGGGAAAAAGCCTCGAAGGACGGATTTCAAACCGGGACACTGCTTTCGGGCAGGCATTGGCAATCCGGGACACCTGCCATGAACATCCTACTCATCGGGTCGGGCGGGCGCGAACACGCGCTGGCATGGAAAATCGCCCAATCTCCGTTGTGCGAACGGCTGATCATCGCGCCCGGCAATCCCGGCACTGCGCACCATGGCGAAAACACTGCGCTCGACACGGGCGACCATGCAGCGGTGATCGCGTTCTGCCACAGCAACCGGATCGGTCTTGTGGTTGTCGGGCCGGAAGCGCCGCTTGTCGCCGGACTGTCGGACGCATTGATTGAAGCTGCGATCCCCGTTTTCGGGCCGACACGGGCGGCGGCGCAACTGGAAGGGTCGAAGGGTTTCACCAAGGATCTGTGCCGCGAGCACGCCATCCCCACCGCCGCCTATGCGCGGTTCAACAATGCGCCAAAGGCGAAGGCCCATGCGCGGGTGCAACCCTTGCCCTTGGTGATCAAGGCAGACGGGTTGGCGGCGGGCAAGGGCGTCACCATTGCCGCAACCCTGGCCGAAGCGCTCTCCGCCATCGACGATTGCTTCGAGGGCGCGTTCGGCGCGGCGGGCGCTGAAGTGGTGATCGAGCAGTTTCTCACCGGCACCGAGGCAAGCTTCTTTTGCATCTGCGATGGCGCGACGGCGCTGCCCTTCGGCACGGCGCAGGATCACAAGCGGGTGGGCGACGGCGACACCGGCCCGAACACCGGCGGCATGGGCGCGTTTTCGCCGGCCGCAAACCTCACGCCTGAAATCGAGGCAGAGGTGATGGCGCGGATCATCCGCCCGACGCTTGCGGCGATGGCGGCGCGCGGAACGCCGTTTACAGGCGTGCTTTATGCCGGCCTGATGCTGACGGCAGAAGGACCGCAGCTCATCGAATACAACACCCGCTTCGGCGACCCGGAGTGCCAGGTGCTGATGATGCGGTTGAAAACCGACATCGTGGCGGTGCTGCTTGCCGCCGCTGAGGGCCGTTTGGCGGATGTCTCACCGGAATGGCACGCTGCCCACGCGTTGACCGTGGTGATGGCGGCGAAAGGCTACCCCGGCACACCCTCAAAGGGCGGCATCATCAGCGGCATTGACGCGGCGGAGGCAACCGGCGCGCGCGTGTTCCATGCCGGGACCGGCATCATGGATGGCGCGTTGGTTGCGACGGGCGGGCGCGTCCTGAATGTCACCGCGATGGGCGCGACACTCGCCGAAGCGCAGGCTGCCGCATATCGCGCGGTGGACTGCATCCGATGGGATGATGGCTTTTGCCGCCGCGACATCGGCGCGGCTTGGACCCGGTGAACAGCCAACGGCTCAAAACGCGCCGCTGAGCCCGGTGCGTCCCGGCAGTTCAGCGCGCAACACTTCCGGCAAAACGGCGCGCGGCATGGCAAGCGTCGGCAACGCGACGGAAGCGGTTGTCATCGGGTCGATGGCTGGCACAGCGGGCATGGCAGCCACTGCGGGTTCATCGGCCATGGCGGGCGTGACCAGCGACAAGGGCTTGCCCGCACCATAGTGGCGATACATGCGCGCAATCAGGTCCAGCCCCTCCGGCAATGACAAGGGTGCGGCCATGGTGGTTTCGCCCATCAGGTTGGCCATGGTCACGAACGCGACCTTGGGGCGCTCATTTGTGCCTCGCGGGGCCGTGGCAGGCAGCGGCACGAGTTCAAGCTTTGCGTCGGCTGCGGGCACAACCGGCTCTGCCGACGCCACCAGCATGTCCTGCCCACCCTCGGGAACAGGTTGCACCGGAAGCGGCTTCTCCTCCACCAGCCCGTCAAACGGCCAGGCGGCGCGCAGTTCGGCCACCGTCATGTCGGCCACGTTCACGTCAATGTCGGTCGGCGTGCCGGGCACGCGGTAGGGGCAGCGGCGCGCATTGCAGTTCGGCGTCGCGGCAAACTGCCAGAGCGTGTAGCTCTCCCAATTGCCTTTCGGGAAATGCCCTTCGATCTCCGGCGCAAACCGCGCATACCAGAGCTTGAGGCGCGACAGCAGCCGGTAGTCGTCGCGCCGGTCGGCGATGTGTTTGGCGGTCGACCCGTTGACATAGAGCATCGGATAGCGGCCGGTCTTCTGGTGGATGCGCCGCGCGAACGTCTCGGCATCCTCAAGCGACATCCATTTGTCTTCCAGCCCCTCGATGTCGAGCACGATCACCTCGTCCGGCGTCGGTTCGGCGAATTCCAGATAATGGTCGGCCTGGGCGATCGGGTTGCCCTTGCGGCCCAAATGGTAGGAACCCCACTTCAGGCCAAGCGACTTCGCCAGCAGGCGCCGCGTCTGGTAAAGTTCGCGCGCCACGAAATAGCGCCGGAACTTCAAACGGCAGACCTCAAGGCTGACATTCTCGCCTGCGCAATTCCACGGTTCGCCATCCCCGTCCGACGCCTTGCCGATGAAGCCGGCGATGCGCTTGTCAGTCACCATCTTCGCCCAATCGATGGCATTGTGCTCATAGGCGTCCAGGACCAGAGCGCGGTCCTTGTTGCGCCAGGGCTGGGTGAAGGGGCTGTCGGCCAAGGCGGGTGCGAGGCCGGCGAAAGCCGAAGCGGTGACAAGTGCCGCCACGACGGCCAACCGGAATACTGAACGCATGCTGACGCCCGCAAAGAGAAACAAGGCGTCATCGTCGCCGAAACATGGTTAACATCCGGTTCCCGAAGCGAGGACGCTTGCGCTCACTTTTACGTCAAGGTAAGAACTTGCTGCGCGTCGGCTCCGCCCCGCCTGGCTGGCGCCATCGAGAGGAGGAACACCCATGTATCGTCCCAATGTCGCAGACATCCGCCATGGCCTGATGGCTGCCGGGCTGGATGACGCCATCGCCGCCGGGCGTCTGGGTGATCTCGATGCAGATGTTCTCGACGCGATTCTTGACGAGGCCGCGCGCTTCACCGCCGACCGCATCGCCCCACTGCGCATGGCGGGAGACAAACACCCCGCACGCGCCAGGGATGGCGAAGTGACAACCTCGCCGGGCTGGGCCGGCCTTTACGCTGATTGGGTGGCGGGCGGCTGGAACGCGGTTGCCGCGCCCGAGGCGCATGGCGGACAGGGCCTGCCGACTCTGGTGGCCGTTGCGCTGACCGAGATGTGGAACGCCGGCTCCATGAGCTTCGGCCTCTGCCCCATGCTGACGATGGGGGCGATCGAAGCGCTCGACAAGCACGGCTCCGACGACCTCAAATCCACCTACCTGCCGAAACTGGTTTCGGGCGAGTGGACGGGCACCATGAACCTCACGGAACCGCAGGCCGGTTCAGACCTGAACGCGCTGCGCGCGCGGGCCGAACGTGCCGCCGATGGCAGCTACCGCATCTTTGGCCAGAAGATTTACATCACCTATGGCGAGCACGACATGGCGGAAAACATCTGCCATCTGGTGCTGGCCCGCCTGCCGGACGCGCCAGCGGGCACACGCGGTATTTCGTTGTTTCTGGTCCCGAAATTCCTTGTCAACGCGGACGGTTCGTTGGGCGCGCGCAACGATGTCTATTGCCATGCCGTCGAGCACAAACTGGGCATCCATGGCTCACCCACCTGCACCATGATCTATGGCGACGGGAAATGGGGCAATGCGCCGGGCGCGGTCGGCTGGTTGATCGGCGAGGAAAACCGCGGCCTCGCCTGCATGTTCACGATGATGAACAATGCCCGCCTGATGGTGGGCGCGCAAGGCGTGGCGGTGGCGGATGCGGCCTATCAGCATGCGCTCGCCTATGCGGTGGAGCGAAGGCAGGGCCGCGCGCCAGATGCGGTTGGCGATGGCATGAGCCCCATCATCGAACACGCCGACATCCAGCGCGAATTGCTGACGATGAAGGCGCTGACGGCCTCGGCCCGCGCGTTGTGCCATGCAACCGCCCATGCGCTCGACATGGCGCATGGCGGCGACAATGCTGGGCATTGGTCGGAACGCGCCGGACTGTTGACGCCGCTCGCCAAGGCCTATGCAACCGATGTCGGCTGTGAGGTCGCCTCGCGCGGGGTGCAGGTTCATGGCGGCATGGGCTTTGTCGAGGAAACCGGCGCGGCCGTGCTGCTGCGTGATGCCCGCATCGCGCCGATCTATGAAGGCACCAACGGCATTCAGGCCATCGACCTGGTGCAGCGCAAACTGCCTCTGTCGGGCGGTGCGCAGGTGCGCGGTTTCCTCGACGAATTGGAAGCGAAGGTTGACGCCGTGCGCGCCTCAAACCAGCCCGGCATGGCCGAAGCGGCGATGCATCTCGCCCGCGCGCTTGCCGATACGCGGGCGGCGACCGAATATCTGCTGGCGCGGCTGGCAGCGAAGGACGCCGCAGTGGTTCTCGCCGGCGCGACGCCGTTCCTGCGCCTGATGGCGGAAACCGCCGGCGCGGTGATGGTCACCCACGGCGCCGTCAGATCGGGCGAAGCGGCGCGGCTGTCTGTGGCGCGCTTCCTCGCCGTGCACCTGATCGGCGACACGCCCGGCCTGCGTGATGCCGTAGTGACCGGTGCCGATTCGCTCGCCGATGCGCGCAGCGCGCTGGTGGCATGATGAGCGATCACATCATCATTACTCGCGCAGACGGCATTCTCACGCTGCGCATGAACCGGCCAGAGAAGAAGAACGCGCTGACACGGGCCATGTATGCCGCGATGACGGAGGCGATCACCGCCGCGCAGAGCGATGACGCGGTCCGCGTGATCCTGTTTCTTGGCGTGCCGGGCGCGTTTTCATCGGGCAATGATCTGATGGATTTCATGGCGGCGGCAAGTGGCGGCGGGGGTCATGGCGGCGGGGGGCATGGCGGCGCGGGTCGAGGTGCTGGCCTAGGCACTGAGGTGCTGGCTTTTCTCGCCGCCATTTCCGGCAGCGCCAAGCCGATGGTCGCCGGTGTCGACGGGCTTGCCATCGGTATCGGCACGACATTGCTGATGCATTGCGACGCGTCTGTCGTCTCGGATCGTTCCTTGCTGCGCACGCCCTTTGTCGATCTGGGCCTTGTGCCGGAAGCGGGTTCAAGCCTGCTCGGCCCGGCCATCATGGGCTATCAGCGCGCCTTCGCCATGCTGGCGCTGGGCGAGGATTTCAGCGCCGAAGCCGCCCGCGAGGCCGGGCTTGTCGGCAAGGTTGTCTCGGCCGAAGCTCTCGAAGCCGAGGCGCTGGCGCTTGCTACGCGCATCGCCAAAAAGCCGCCAGAAGCGCTGCGGCTGTCGCGCACGCTTCTGCGTGATGCGGGCGGCACCTTGCCAGACCGTATCGCCGCCGAGGCAAAGCTCTTTGCCGAACGCCTGCAATCGAAAGAGGCTCAGGCCGCGTTTATGGCGTTTTTTGCCAAGAAGGGGTGAGGCGGGCTGCTGCTGCGTTTCAGAGAGTTTGAAGAGTATGCCGCGCCGATTTCTCCGGTCTCACCCGCGCGCCAGCAGCGCGACGGCCTCCACATGCGGCGTCCACAGGAACTGGTCGAGCGGCGTGACGGACAGCACGCGGTAGCCGCCGCCTGTCAGGATTTTCAGGTCGCGCGCCAATGTCACCGGATTGCAGGAGACGGCGGCGATGCGCTTGATGGTCGACTTCGCCAACTGCGTCGCCTGTGCTTCGGCTCCGGCGCGGGGCGGATCAAACACCACGGCATCCAAGGGCGAGAGCTCTTTTGCCGTCAGCGGCCGGATGAACAGGTCACGCTTCTCAACGCTGACAGGCTTCATGCGGATGCCGGACCCTGTTGCATTGCGCCAGGCTTTGTCGAGCGCCGTCAAAGCCGCACCGTCGCCTTCAACCGCGTGGACCGTGGAGCGCCGCCCCAATGGCAGGGCGAATGTGCCGGAGCCGGAAAACAGATCGGCGATGCGCCGTGCGCCATCAAGATACCCGCCGACAATGGCCTGCATCGCCTGCTCGGCTTCACTTGCCGCTTGCAGGAACCCGCCCGGCGGCGGCGTCACGCCGATGCCGTCAAACAGCACCATTGGCTCGCGCGCCGTGACAATCACGTCATCCTTGACGCTGAGGCGGGCGAAGCCATGGCCGAGCACCGCCTGAACGAGCGCGCGGCGCTGTGCTTCGCCAGGCGCGCGCACATCATCGGCGCGGATGTCGAGACCGGTCGCGGTGGCGGTCACCGTCAGATGGAACGCACCCTTGGCGAGCGGCGCAAGCTGCGCGGCGAGTGCCTTCAGCGCATCGAGTTCCTGCGTGATGGCAGGGGTGGCAACAAGACATTGCGTGACAGGTTCAACCGCATGGCTCATGGCCCGGCGAAAGCCGAAGGCCAGACCAGCCGACGTCATCTGCGCGGAGAACACCGCGCGCCGCCGCGCCCCCGGCGCGACGGACACAAGATCCTCCACATCGGCTTCAATGCCAGCCGCAGCGAGCGCGCCAACAACCAAGCCGCGCTTCCATGCGCGATAGGCGTCACTGCGCCAATGCTGCAACGCGCATCCGCCGCAATGGGTGAAATGCGGGCAAGGCGGCTCAACGCGTTCGGGCGAAGCATCAAGGATGGCCGTCGCATCCGCCCGGTTGCCGTTGATGGCGAGGTTGATGCGCTCGCCCGGCAAGGTGAAAGGCACGAAGACACGGCCTTGCGCCGTTTCCGCGATGCCGTCGCCGGAGGTGCCGAGCGCACTGATCAGATGGGTGACATTCACGTCTTGACGCCTCCAAGCAGAAATTCGCGGTTGCCGTCACCGCCGCTGATCGGGCTGTCGGTCACGCCGAGGCTCTGCCAGCCCGGTTGGGCATCCAGCCAGCGCGACACCTCTTCAGCGATCATCGGTGCGTCATTCGGGTTCTTCAGCAGCCCGCCCTTGCCGATGGCGTCTCGCCCCGCCTCGAATTGCGGCTTGACGAGAAACACGCCGTGCGCGCCCGGCGCGGCAAGGCCAAGCGCCGGCGGCAGCACGCGTTTCAGTGAAATGAAGCTTGTGTCGCAAACGACGACCTCCGGCTGCACACCGCCAAGATGTGCCAAAGTCAAATCTCGCGCGTTGAGGCCCTCGGTTGCTTTCACGCGCGGATCGGCCGCAATCGATGGGTGGAGTTGGCCATGGCCCACATCGATGGCGTAAACGTCGGCCGCGCCGCGGTCCAGCAGCACCTGCGTGAAGCCGCCGGTCGAGGCGCCGATGTCGAGCGCGGTAAGGCCCTCCACATCGATTCCGAATGCATCGAGCCCGGCGATGAGCTTCAAGGCCGCCCGCGACACCCATTGTGAAGCCGCGTCGGCAACGCCGATCTCGGCATCACCCGCCACGTCCATCCCGGGCTTGCAAACGGTCACGCCGCCAACGGTGACCGTGCCGCGCAGGATCGCGTCGCGCGCGCGGGCGCGGCTCGGCATCAGCCCGCGTTCAACAAGTGCGATGTCCAGCCGTGTGCGTGCGGGCGTCATGCCACGCCATTGGCGGTTTAACGCAGTCCGCGCAAGGGCGCGCGCGCTTCAGTTCCCGATGGTCAGGAACGCGCCATCATACGTCGGACGGGTTCGCACGGAGGCGACCGCGTAGCTGTCGAGTTGCTCAGGCGCGTCCTGACGTTCGATCACGAGGCGCGCCGGGAAATTGAAGCCGGTTTCCGCGCTGATGCCGAACGCGGCGAACAATGCACGCTCATCATCGAGCGGCAATTGGTTGAGCGGCACGGGGCCGCGCGCCACCATCTCGGCCGACACCAGAACCAGCGGGTCACTCGGCCGGATCGCATCGCGCAGGCCGCCGATGCGCGCGGCGACGCGTTCCATCGCCCAGCGTTCCAGATTGCTGTCATGGTGCGGCACGCCATTGGCGCGCGCCGGTGTTGAGAATGCGGTTGCCATTGCGAGCATGACGCCCACAAAGCCCGCGCACATTTTTGTGGTCATGGCCTTGTTCCCCTGTCTGCGGGAAACCTAGCAGGCAGGGCTGAACGACGGCCCAAGAAGCGTGGTTATGCGTGTTTCAAAATTTAATCAAAACGGAGCGTTAACGCCGCTGGTTTGCCGCGCGGGCGGCGATCCGCGGCGCGCAACATGCTGCCGTTTGACCTTGTCGTGAACCCGCCATAGAAGCGCGCGGTCCGCAATCCTCTGTCGCAACCATGTCCCACAACACGTTCGGCCATTTGTTCCGCGTCACCACCTGGGGCGAAAGCCATGGCCCGGCGCTTGGCTGCGTGGTCGATGGCTGCCCGCCCGGCATCCGCTTCACGCTCGCTGAGATCCAGCACCACCTGGACAAGCGACGTCCCGGCCAAAGCCGCTTCACCACGCAGCGCCAGGAGCCGGATGCCGTGCGCATCCTTTCCGGCGTGCTGGAGGACGGCGAAATGCTTCTCACCACCGGAACGCCGGTCTCGATGGTGATCGAGAATGTGGACCAGCGCTCCAAGGATTATGGCGATATCGCCAAGCGCTACCGGCCGGGCCACGCCGACATAACCTATGACATGAAGTACGGTATCCGCGACTATCGCGGCGGCGGGCGGTCATCGGCGCGCGAGACGGCGGCGCGGGTTGCGGCAGGCGCGTTGGCCCGCCGCGTGGTGCCGGGCCTGAATGTGCGCGCGGCGCTGATTTCAATGGGCGAACACGCCATTGACCGCGCCAACTGGGATTGGGCTGAGGTGGACAACAACCCGTTCTTCTCGCCCGATGCGGCAAGCGTCCCGGTGTTCGCCGATTATCTCGATGGCATCCGCAAGGCCGGGTCATCCGTCGGCGCCATCATCGAAGTGGTGGCCGAAGGCGTGCCTGACGGCCTTGGCGCGCCGATCTATGGCAAGCTCGACAGTGAAATCGCCGCCAACCTGATGAGCATCAACGCTGTCAAGGGCGTGGAGATCGGCCTCGGCTTCGAGGCGGGCCGCGTGCGCGGCGAAGCCAACGCCGACGAAATCCGCAGGGGTGCCGATGGCAGGCCGGAGTTTCTCTCCAATCATGCCGGCGGGATTTTGGGCGGCATTTCCACCGGACAGCCGGTGGTGGCGCGTTTCGCCGTGAAACCAACGTCCTCCATGCTGACGCCGATGCGCTCGATTGACGCTGACGGCAATGAAGTCGATGTCGTCACCAAGGGCCGTCATGACCCTTGCGTCGGCATACGCGCCGTGCCCATCGGCGAGGCCATGGTCGCTTGTGCCATTGCCGACGCCTATCTCCGCCATCGCGGACAGACCGGAAAAGGCTGAACCCCATGCCCGAAGCACAACGCCGCGTCGCGGAGGCCATCCGCGCGATCGAGGCCGGTGAAATCATCGTCGTCACCGATGATGACGGCCGCGAGAACGAGGGAGATCTGATCATCTCAGCGGTGCACGCGACGCCTGAAAAAATGGCGTTCATCGTCCGCCACACCTCCGGCATTGTCTGCACGCCGATGCCAGCCAGCGAGGCGCGGCGGCTGAACCTGACGCCCATGGTGGCCGAGAACGACGCGCCGCATCAGACGGCGTTCACCATTTCCGTCGACTACCGCCATGGCACGACGACAGGGATTTCCGCCGATGACCGGACGGCGACCGTGCGCAATCTCGCCAACCCCAATGCGGGTGCCGCCGATTTTGTCCGGCCGGGCCACATCTTCCCGCTTGTCGCGCGCGAGGGCGGCGTGCTGATGCGCTCCGGCCACACTGAAGCTGCCGTGGATTTCTGCAAGCTCGCCAAGCTGCCGCCGGTTGGCGTCATCTGCGAGCTCGTCAATGATGACGGCTCGGTGATGCGCGGGCCGCAGGTGGCTGAGTTTGCCGCAAGGCACGGCCTGAAGCTCGTCTCCGTCGCCGACCTGATCGCCTACCGCCAGCGCAAGGAAAAGCTTGTCGAGCAGATCGCGCAGTTCGAGGTGAAAACGCCGGTCGGCGTGGCGCAGGGTTATTCCTATTCCGTGCCATGGGACCCGATGCACCATGTGGCGCTCGTGTTCGGCGACATTCGAGACGGGCTGGACATCCCGGTGCGGCTCCACCGCGAGGATGTGGCGCGCGATGTGTTCGGCGCCGCCGATCCGCTCGGTGCCGTCATGCAGAAGATCGCCAAGCACGGGCGCGGCGTCATCGTCTATTTGCGTGAAGGTTCTGTTGGCGTTGTGGGCAATGCGTCGCAGCCCGCCGGCCGCGAGGACCATCGCGAAATCGCCGAGCGCGAGAGCCTGTGGCGCGAGGTCGGGCTTGGCGCGCAGATCCTGCGTGATCTCGGCGTGTCGTCGATCCGGCTGCTCGCCTCGCGCGAGCGCCACTATGTCGGGCTGGATGGTTTCGGTCTCGGAATCACCGCAACCGAAATCATGGAGTCCTGAGCGGCGTGTGCTTTCGCAGCGTTGCAAACGCCGCCAACTCCCCGCGCTTTTTCCGATGGCATTTGAGAGGGTTGAGGCTTCCAGCCTTCATGCTGAGGTGCGACCCCGGGCTTTTGCCCGGCGGGAGCCTCGAAGCACGAAGGCTGACTTTGCTCGAATGATCCTTCGCCCTTCGAGGCTCCCCGGATCAAGTCCGGGGTCGCACCCTAGACCGGTTTCCGACCCTGTTGAAACAGGGTCGGATAAAATACCGGTCCAAAATCAATAGCTTGAGCGGCCGTTATTCGATCAAGTTGTTTCAACTTGATCGAACGCCGCTCAAGGGTGAAGGATCACTGATATCATGGATGGCATCATGAAGGATGGTGAAAACATCGACCGTTGCAACCACCTCATGGCGGGATGCACGGCTTTGGCGTAACGTCGTTTCATGACAACACGCCTCTACACCCACGACATCTTCCTGAAGCACGCCACACCGCCCGGCCATCCCGAGCGGGCCGACCGGCTGCGCGCCGTGCTGTCGGTGCTCAATCGGGACGAGTTTTCCGGGCTTCAGCGTCTTCGGGCCCCGCGTGCGCCCGATGAGGCCGTGCTTCTTGCGCATCCGGCCTCCCATCTTGAGGCGCTGAAAGCCGCGTTGCCGCACACAGGTCTCGTCCGGATCGATTCCGACACGGTGTTGAGCCCGGACAGCATAGAAGCCGCATTGCATGGCGTGGGTGCTGCAATTGATGCGGTTGACGCCGTGTTTGCCGGTTTGGCCGACAACGCCTTTGTCTGCGCGCGGCCGCCCGGCCACCACGCCGAAAAGACGCGCGCCATGGGCTTTTGCCTGTTCGCCAATGCGGCGATTGCCGCGCGCCATGCACAGGCGAATCATGGCGCGGAGCGTGTCGCCATCGTCGATTGGGATGTGCATCACGGCAATGGCACGCAGGACGTTGTCTGGGATGATCCCTCGATCCTGTTCTGCTCCACCCACCAGATGCCGCTTTATCCCGGCACTGGCGATAAATCCGAAACCGGCGCCAATGATGACGGCCACATTGTCAATGCCCCGCTGGCCGCCGGTGATGGCGCAATCGAGTTCCGCGAAGCCTTCGCTACCCGCATCCTGCCGGCGATTGATGCTTTCAAGCCCGATCTCATCCTCATTTCCGCCGGTTTCGACGCCCACCACCGCGACCCTTTGGCCGATATCAATCTGACCGAGGATGATTTCGACTGGGCGACAGGGCAATTGATGGACAAGGCGGGGAAATATTGCGATGCGCGCATCGTCAGCCTGCTGGAAGGCGGCTATGACCTGCACGGGCTTTCGGCATCGGTCGCCGCCCATGTGATGCGGTTGATGAAGGGGTGATGATCGATGGCCAATGACGATGTTCTCTCCATGTCGTTTGAAGCGGCGCTGGCTGAGCTTGAGAAAATCGTCGATTCGCTGGAGCGCGGTGATGTCGCGCTGGCCGAATCGATTGCCAAATATGAGCGCGGCGAGGCGCTGAAGCAGCGTTGCGCCGAATTGCTGAAGGCGGCGGAAGCCCGCGTGGAAAAGATCAAGCTGACGCGCGACGGCAAGCCCGATGGCACCGTGCCGCTGGACGCCGATGCCTGAGCGACCTGACAAATGACGTCCCTTGCCCCACAGCCCATGCCTGCGACGCCCTTGCTGGACCAGGTGCGCATCCCGTCCGATTTGCGGCGGCTCCAGCGCAACCAGTTGCCGCAGCTTTGCGATGAATTGCGCACCGAATTGATCGACGCCGTGTCGCGCACCGGCGGCCATCTGGGCGCAGGGCTTGGCGTTGTCGAACTGACGGTCGCGATCCACTATGTTTTTGACACGCCGGACGACCGGCTGATCTGGGATGTCGGCCACCAGGCCTATCCCCACAAGATCCTCACCGGACGCCGCGACCGCATCCGGACATTGCGCCAGCCGGGCGGGCTCTCCGGTTTCACCAAGCGCGACGAAAGCGCCTATGATCCGTTCGGGGCGGCGCATTCCTCGACCTCCATTTCGGCCGGCCTCGGCATGGCGGTCGCCCGCGACCTGCAAGGCCGCAGGAACAATGTCATCGCGGTCATCGGCGATGGCGCCATGTCGGCCGGCATGGCATTCGAGGCGCTCAACAATGGCGGCGCGATGGATGCGCGCATGATCGTCATCCTCAACGACAACGACATGTCGATCGCGCCGCCTTCCGGGGCCTTGTCGCGCTATTTCGCGCGCATGACGGCGGGCCGCGCCTATGCGTCCGTCCGCGAGATGGGCAAGAGGATCACCGCCTCGCTTGGCAAGCGGCTGGATTATGCGATCACGCGCGCCGTCGAACATGCGCGTGGCTATGTCTCGGGCGGCACCATGTTCGAGGAACTCGGCTGGTATCATGTCGGCCCGGTCGACGGGCATGACGTGGAGCTGCTGGTCGAGATGCTGGAAAGCATCCGTGACAAGCATGATGGCCCGGTGCTGATTCATGCCGTGACCCGCAAGGGCAAGGGCTATGCGCCGGCCGAAGCGGCGGAAGACAAGTATCACGGGGTCAACAAGTTCGACGTCATCACCGGCGCGCAGGCGAAAGCCGCGTCAAACGCGCCCGCCTATACGAAGGTTTTCGCACAGGCGCTGATCGACGAGGCGGGGCGCGATGAGCGGATCGTCGCCGTCACCGCCGCTATGCCCTCCGGCACCGGGCTCGACCTGTTCGGTCAAGCGTTTCCCGCGCGCAGCTTCGATGTCGGCATTGCCGAGCAGCACGCGGTGACCTTCGCGGCAGGGATGGCGACTGAGGGATTGAAACCCTTTTGCGCCATTTATTCGACCTTTCTCCAGCGCGCCTACGACCAGGTCGTGCATGATGTGGCGTTGCAGAACCTGCCTGTCCGTTTTGCCATAGACCGTGCGGGCTTCGTTGGCGCCGATGGCGCGACACATTGCGGCGCGTTCGATGTCGGCTATCTGTGCGCGCTGCCCAACATGACGGTGATGGCCCCCGCCGACGAGGCGGAACTGGTGCACGCGGTTGCCACCGCGGCCGCCCATGATGCGGGGCCGATCGCGTTTCGCTATCCGCGCGGCAACGGAGTCGGCGTGGAGATGCCGACGCGTGGCGAGGTGCTTCCCATTGGGAGGGGCCGCATCGTGCGGCAAGCTGCGGCACAAGGCTTTCGGCTGGCGATCCTGTCGCTCGGAACCCGGCTTGCCGATGCGCTCGCCGCCGCCGATGTTCTGGAAAGCGATGGCTTTGCCGTCACGGTTGCCGATGCGCGCTTCGCCAAGCCTGTCGACACGGCCCTTGTCGAGCATCTGGCGCGCGATCATGCGGCGCTCATCACGGTGGAGGAAGGCGCGGTCGGCGGCTTTGCGGCCCTCGTCATGCAGCATCTCGCCCATGCGGGGCTGCTGGATGGTGCGCTCAAATTCCGCCCGCTCGTGATGCCGGACGCTTACTTCGACCACGACAAGCCGGAAGCGATGCTGGCGAAGGCCGGGCTTGACCGCGATGGGATTGTCAGCGTGGCGCGCGGGCTGAAATAGTCGCTGCCACCACGTCTGCGACTGACGCGAGCTCAGTGCGCGCCTCTCACATCCAGCTGAGCGTCGTGCCTTCGACAAACAGGAAGCGGTCCTGCGGCACATCGGCATTGGCGGCCTCGTCGCCGCCCATGCCGCCTGTCAGATGGTAGACGGACCGCAGCACCCCACCATGGGCGGTGATCACGGTCGGCCCGGTCAGGCCGGACAGCACGCTGCGCACCCGTTCAGCCAGCATCCCATAGGATTCGCCATTGGGCGGCACGAAGCCCCATTTGTCTGCGGCACGGGCTGCAACAAGGGCAGGGCTTTCGGCTTCCAGTTCCGGTATCGTCCGGCGTTCCCAGTCGCCATAGGTGACTTCGGCCAGCAGCGGATCGACACCATAGGCGTCAACGGGACTGTAGCCCGCCGCGCGCCGCACGATCTCCATTGTCTCGCGCGCCCGCGACAGCGGGCTTGAGAGAAAGCGCCATCCGGCCGCATCGCCAAGCACGGATTTGAGCTTGACGCCATTGCCCGCCGCTTGTCCGCGGCCGATGTCGTTCAGCGGAATATCCACCGAGCCCTGGAACCGGCCCTCGGCGTTCCAGTCGGTCTGGCCGTGCCGGATCAGGAAATAGGGGTGGGGCGCGGTGAAGCGTGCCACCGCTCAATCCTTCACGATTGTGAGGTCCGGCGCGTCCACCTGCTTCATGCCGACAATGTGGTAGCCGGAATCGACGTGATGCACCTCGCCGGTGACGGCGCGCGACATGTCAGACAGCAGATACAGTGCCGCATCGCCCACCTCCTCTATGGTGACCGAACGGCGCAGCGGCGCGTTGTACTCGTTCCATTTCAGGATGTAGCGGAAATCACCGATGCCGGACGCGGCAAGCGTCTTGATCGGCCCGGCCGACAGCGCGTTGACGCGGATGTTCTTCGGCCCGAGATCATTGGCGAGATAGCGGACGGAGGCCTCAAGCGCTGCCTTGGCCACGCCCATCACATTGTAATGCGGCATCACCCGCTCGGCGCCGTAATAGGTGAGCGTCAGCATGGATCCGCCATCCGGCATCAGCCGCTCGGCGCGCTGCGCGATCGCCGTCATGGAATAGACCGAGATATCCATCGTGCGGGCGAAATTGTCCCGCGATGTGTCGATGTAGCGGCCTTCAAGTTCGTTCTTGTCGGAGAAGGCGATGGCGTGGACGAGGAAATCGATCTTGCCCCATTTGGCCTCGATCTCGGCAAACACCGCGTCAACGGTCGCCATGTCGGTGACATCGCAGTGGCCCGCCAGCAGCGCTCCCAATTCGGCAGCCAGCGGCTCGACACGCTTCTTCAGCGCATCCCCCTGCCAGGTGAAGGCGAGTTCCGCCCCGGCATCCGCGCAGGCCTTCGCTATTCCCCACGCGATGGACCGGTTGTTTGCCACGCCCAGCACCAAGCCGCGCTTGCCCGCCATCAAACCCTTGGCTGCCATGTCCAATACCTTGTTTGTCGATTTCGTGTTGAATCCCGGCGCGGCAGCGTCGGTCCCGTGTCGCGGCGCGTATGGCACAGGCGGCCAGCCGCTTCAACCACGCCCGGTCACGCCCGTGCGGCGAGGCGTTCGGCCAGAGCCCTGAGTTCCGTCTCGGCATCCTTGGGCAGCATCAACCGCACGGAGACGATGAGGTCTCCCTTCATGCCCGCCTTGTCGGCAAGCCCGCGGCCCTTGAGCCGGAACAGTTTGTCGCCATCCGTCATGGGCGGAATCGTCAGGCCGATGCGGCCGTCCGGCGTGTCGACGGGCAGCTTGCCGCCAAGCACCGCAATGTCGAATGGCAGCGGCACCTCGATTGTCACGGTCGTGCCCTCCACGCGGCGGCGGGCCTCCTGCCGGATGCGCACGGTGATGTTGGCGTCACCGGCCGCGCCGCCGGCGGGTGACGAATATCCCTGTCCCTTGAGGCGGATCACCTGCCCGTCAGCCACGCCCGGCGGCAGCTTGACGGCGATGGACCGCCCGGTCGGCAATGCCACTTCGGCGCGGCCAGCCACAATGTCCTCGATCGAGACGTCCACCGTCAGATTGATGTCGTTGCCGGGCGGCGGCGAAAATCCGCGGCTCGCCTTGCGCCGCTCCTGCGACGGATTGAAGGTTGCGCCGAACAGTTCCGACAATATGTCGTCGGCGGCCTGCGGCCTGCGCCTGTCGCGCCCGTTGGGGAAACCGCCGAAATTGCCGAAGCCCTCGAACGGGTTGCCACCCATTCCGGCCCCCATTCCCGCGCCCATTCCCCCCGGACCGCCGCCACCCATGCCGCCGAAGGGTGCGCGCGGCTTGCCGTCCGGGCCGATCATGCCTTGGTCGAATTCGGCGCGCTTCTTGGCGTCGCCCAGAATCTCATACGCCTGGTTCAGCTCGGCGAAGCGCGCCTGCGCCGCCTTGTCATCGGGATTCTGGTCGGGGTGGTGCTTCTTGGCGAGCTTGCGAAAGGCCGACTTGATCTCGTCGGCCGTCGCGGATTTCGCAACGCCAAGCACGGTGTAAGGGTCTCGCATCGGGCCGGGCCTCCTGCCGGGCAGGAATGTGGGAATCGGTTTGCCACAAAATGGGGATTGCAGGCGTCAATGTCGAGTTGTGGCGCGCTCGCTACAGGGCATCGAAACGCATGACCCGCCACGGCCCGCCCGGCACGCGGCAGATTTCGCCGGAATGGTTGCGCACCCCGTCATAGGCCGAACGCAGGGCGCTGAAGCTGCGGCAGGATGCACCGTTGTCGCCGCGCGTGTCGGCAATGCCATGGATCATGCCGGTCGAGCCAGTGTCCGGGTTTTGCCAGTCGACCGGCGGACCGCCGGCTTTCAGGCTTGCGGCCAGACCGCAGACCAGAAGCGCATCCGCACGCGCATCGGCCTCCTGCGTTCCGGCCGAGGCAAAGGCGTCACTTTCCACGACAAGCGGACCGGGAACCGACCGGGTGACAAGCGGATCGAGCCCCGGGTCCGGCAGACCGGCATCCGACGCGCAGGCTTGCAGCAAGACAATGGCCGGGAAAAGCGTCACCATGACGCCTTTCGACCGGACAAGGCTTGAAACTCCATGCATCGCGACCCACAACCCAGACCCGTTGGCCGAATGTCACCGCTCCCGCGTGACGTGGCGCACAGTGTGCAGGAAACATGGTTAATGACGCGTGACTTCACCGACCGGGACGACCCGTTTGCGCTCTTCGCCGATTGGCTGAAGGAGGCGGAGGCCTCCGAGATCAATGATCCGAACGCCATGGCGCTTTCAACTGTGGACGCAGGCGGCCTGCCCAATGTGCGCATGGTGCTGCTGAAGGGCCTCGATGCGCGGGGCTTCACCTTCTACACCAATTTTGAAAGCGCCAAGGGCCGCGAAGTGCTGGGCGCGATGAAGGCCGCCGCCGTGTTCCATTGGAAGAGCCTGCGCCGCCAGGTGCGGGTGCGCGGGCCGGTGGAGGTGGTCGACGATGCGGAGGCCGACGCCTACTTCCAGTCGCGCCCGCGCGGAAGCCGCATCGGCGCCTGGGCGTCGCAGCAGTCCCGCCCGCTGGAAAGCCGCTTCGCGCTGGAACAGGCTGTGGCGAAATTCACCGCCAAGCACGCCATTGGCGACATTCCGCGCCCGCCGCACTGGTCGGGCTTCCGCATCCTGCCTGTCGAGATCGAGTTCTGGAAGGATGGCGCGTTCCGGCTGCACGACCGGGTGAAATTCACGCGCGCCACGCAGGATGACGGCTGGGACAAGGCGCGGCTTTATCCCTGACGGCGAAACGGCCGGTCATTTCCGCCGGATTGAAAAAGGCGGTCATGCGGTGTCTGATTGCGGTCAGTGATCGGAGCGACGCCCATGCTGAACCATCTGACCTTGATTTTCGCCTGCCAGCTAGCGGGCGAGGCGGCCACCCGCGCCTTCGAAACGCCATTGCCCGGCCCTGTCATCGGCATGGTGCTATTGTTTGCCTATTGCGCCGTCCGCGGCGGCGTGCCGGATGATCTGGCTGCCGTCGGCGACACGCTGCTGAAAAACCTTTCTTTGCTGTTTGTCCCGGCCGGGGTCGGTGTGATGGCCTATGGCGCGCTTTTTGCGCGCGAGGCGCTGCCGATCATCCTGTCGCTGGTCGGTTCCACGCTTGTCACGATCATGCTGACCGGCTGGCTGATGCAGCGCCTCAACCGTGGCGGGGCGACCGGCGATGAATGATGTGCGCGAAGTCTGGGTCTATCTGTCGACGACGCCGCTTCTGCATCTGACGCTGACTTTGGCCGCCTTTGCCGTGGGCTCGGCGGTTTATGAGCGGGCAGGGCGCAACCCCGTGTTCAATCCGGTGCTGATTGCCGTGGCGCTGCTGATCGGCATGCTCACACTCACCGGCACCGGCTATGAGCGGTACTTCGAAGGCGCGCAGTTCGTTCACTTCCTGCTTGGCCCTGCAACCGTGTGCCTTGCGCTGCCGCTGTACCGGCAATTCGACAAGGTGCGCAAATCCGCACTGGCGCTTGGCGCCGCGATCCTTGGCGGCTCGTTGACCGCATCGGCCACCGCGGTCGGCATTGCATGGGCGGCAGGCGGCGGGCGTGAAACCTTGTTGTCGCTTGCGCCGAAATCCGTCACCGCGCCGGTGGCGATGGGCATTTCCGAACAATTGGGCGGTCTCCCCTCGCTGACTGCTGCGATGGTGATTGTCACCGGCATCATCGGCGCCGCACTGGGGCCGCTCGCTCTCAACCTGATCGGCGTCAAGGATTGGGCGGCGCGCGGCGTCGCGATGGGCACCGCGAGCCATGGCATCGGCACGGCGCGGGCGCTTCAGGTCAACGAGGTGGCGGGCGCGTTCTCCGGTCTTGCCATGGGGCTGAACGCGCTCGCAACCGCGCTGCTGCTGCCGCTGATCGTGGGGCTGATGTGGTGAATTCGAGCGCTCAGGCCATGCCCGGCTCGAAATCCGCCGTCAGCTTGAGTTCTGACAGGCTGCGGCGGATCGGCGTTTCCCAGCTTTCCCCTTCGGCGAATGCGGCATCGCGCGCATCCTCCAGCGCGAACGGGTCGCGTCGCTTCAGCGCGTCGATCAGCGCCTTGGCCTGCGCAAGGTCCTTGGAGCGCTTGACGACATTCCCGGTTCTTCTTTGCGCGACAATGAGCTTGTGGACAGCATAGCGTGCCGGTTGCGGTATGAAGATCGGCTGCCCGCTCCCAAAAAGGGATGCTGCTTGAATTGGGTCTTGGATCAACCAGCGCAAGAATTGCAGAGTCGCCGCTGCTGCTTGGAGTCCCTGTATTGCAATCGGATTCGGGTCATCCCGGCGTAGAACCGGCGTCAACAAGTCGACGGTGAAGCCTGATTTGGCCCTGAACCGACTCGGGTAGGCTTTGGGGTTCAACCCCGGCATGCCTGCATAGGTGGGATCGGCGCGTTTCAAGACGGTTTCGAAGCTGTCTTCTTCGACGTCGGCCTTCAATGCCAGTGACATGGTCGCGATGTCTGCATCCTCTGTCGAGAGGCTGGCTTGGGGCAGAAGGGTGCCAACAAACGCCGGATAGGACAGATATGCGGAAGTCCCGACCAGTACGGTCGCTTTCAGCAATCCGGCGTCGTCCAACGCGTCAAGGACAAGGCCAAGATCGCTCGCAGGTGCTGGAATTCCTCCCGCTTTCAGGGCTGCGATGGTTTTCCTTCTGTCAGCGGCTCGTTGGTTTTCGGTTTCAATGACCTTGATGCGTTTGAGTGTGTCCGGGGCATCCGTGCGCCCAATGAAGATGTCACGGCGGACGGTGCCTGCTTGTCGCTTGGCATAAGTATATGAAATACCTTTGATTTCACGCTGATACAGTGAAGCGGGCCGCTCCGAGCGCAAATGCAGGTCCTGGATGAGATCTGCGTACAGCGTGATGAGGTTGATGGGGATGTTCACGGTGCTCGGTGCCCGTTACAGACGGATTTTTGAAATCTGTCTGTAACTGGAAAAAATTACAGACGCAATCCGGAAATCCGTCTGTAACTCGGGCCAATCCTCACACGCTCGTCCCGCCCACCGTCATCTGGTCCATCCGCAAATGGGGTTGCCCGACGCCGACGGGCACGCCCTGGCCCGCCTTTCCACACGTGCCGATGCCGGTGTCGAGCGCCAGGTCATTGCCGACCATGCTGACGCGGTGCATCGCATCCGGCCCGTTGCCGATCAGCATCGCGCCCTTGATCGGGTGCGTCACGCGGCCGTTCTCGATCATGTAGGCTTCGGTGCAGCCGAAAACGAACTTGCCCGACGTGATGTCGACCTGCCCGCCGCCGAAGGAAACGGCGTAGATGCCGTTCTTCACCGATGAAATGATTTCGTCAGGCGTCTTGTCACCGGCCAGCATGTAGGTGTTGGTCATGCGCGGCATAGGCACATGGGCATAGCTTTCGCGCCGCCCATTGCCGGTTGGTTTCACGCCCATCAGCCGGGCGTTCTGCCGGTCCTGCATGTAGCCGACAAGGCGGCCATCCTCGATGAGCGTGGTGCAATTGGTCTGCGTGCCCTCGTCATCGATGGAGAGCGAGCCGCGCCGCTGGCTGATCGTGCCGTCATCGACAACCGTCACGCCCTTGGCGGCCACCATCTCGCCCATGAGGCCGGCAAATGCGGAAGTTTTCTTGCGGTTGAAATCACCTTCCAGCCCGTGGCCGACAGCCTCATGCAGCATGATGCCCGGCCAGCCCGACGAGAGCACGATGTCAAACACGCCGGCGGGCGCAGGTTTCGCCTCAAGATTGACAAGCGCCTGCCGCAACGCTTCATCAGCCCCGTGCTTCCATTTTTCGTCCGTGATGAAGGCGCCAAACGCTTCGCGCCCGCCCATGCCGAACGAGCCGCTCTCCTGCTTGTCGCCTTCGCCAACGATGACGGAAATGTTCACCCGCACCAGCGGACGTGCGTCTGTGAAGGTCCGGCCAACGCCGGGCCGGACAGTGGGTTCACCGCATCATAGAGATGCAGGTTGGTCCCGGATGGCGGCAAGGCCGCTTCGCCCGAATGGCCTCTGGTGACGGCGCTGACCGCATCCACTGCGCGCAGCAAGGCGTCTTTGGTCAGCGCGTCGGCATGGGCGTAGCCGACAGCTTCGCCCGCAACCGCACGCAGGCCGAAGCCAAGATCTGTCGAGTAATTGGCCTGTTTCAGCTTCCCGTCGGTGAAGGCGAGCGATTCGGATTCCGAGCGTTCGATGAACAATTCGCCATCGTCCGCCCTGGCC
>JALOTE010000022.1 GCA_025458045.1 Rhizobiaceae bacterium | reverse complement strand
GGCGCTTGGAGCCCAGCCGGCATGCAGCGTCTGGCCGGGCGTCCAGCCGAGCACGAGGACGGCATTTTTCACCACGGCCTGGATCTCGCGCCCGTCGGCCAGCCGCACGCTCGCCCGCGCGGATGCACCAAGGTGAACCGCAGAAACCAGCGTTGCAGGCTGCGCGCCGGGAAATGCGCTGGCGGAGCCCAGCACATTGGCGTCACCGACGAATTGCGCGACGAACAGCGACGCCGGGTTGGCATAGACGTCATGCGGCGCGCCTTCCTGCGCGATTCTGCCGTCCTTCATCACGATCAGGCGGTCTGCGAGGCCGAACGCCTCGCTCTGGTCATGGGTGACAAACAGGAATGTGCCGCCCGTCTCGCGGTGGATGCGGGCGAGTTCGGCCTGCATGTCCTGGCGCAGCTTCAAATCGAGCGCCGACAGCGGTTCGTCGAGCAACAGGAGTTTCGGCCGCATGATGAGCGCGCGCGCTAGCGCCACGCGCTGCTGCTGCCCGCCGGAGAGCGCCGTCACCGGCGTTGCCGCGCGATCCGCCAGCCGCACAAGCTCCAGCGCCTCGCCGACGCGGCGCTTGCGTTCGGCCTCGGCCACGCGGGCCACCATCAGCCCGAAACCGACATTCTCCGCCACGCTCATGTGCGGAAACAGGCCATGGTTCTGGAACACCATGTTGACGGGGCGCTTCTCCGGCCCGAGCCGTGTCACATCCGCGCCGTCAATGTGGATGGAGCCGGCGGATGGCTGCACGAATCCGCCGATCATGCGCAGCAGCGTGGATTTGCCGCAACCTGAAGGCCCGAGAATGGCGGTGAAGCTTCCGGCCGTCAGTTCAAGCGAAAGCGGCGCGACGGCTGCAAGCGCGCCATAGCGGCGCGCCAGACCCGTCAGCCTCAGCCGGGGCTCAACCACCACCGACGCCAACCGGCGATCACGCCTTCAGGAAGCGCTGATACTCTTCCTGCACCTGATCGAAGGTGGCGAACTCGCCTTCCGGCGCAAGCGGCCAGAACGGGTTGAACTTCGCCTTGGTCAGGAAGGCGTCGAGGTTGTCATATTGGTAGATCGCCTTGTTGGCGTCATCCACCATCGCCACCGCATCGGCATTGACGACAGCTTGCGTCAGGTTCGTTGCCATCACCTTCTGGCCTTCGGCGGAAATCGCGTGGCCGAGCGCCTTGTAGGCGGCGTCGATGTTGGGCGCGCCCTTGGGGATGACGAGCGCATCCATGAAGGCCATGACGCCCTCATCGGGCATGGCGAAAGCGAGCTTTTTGCCCTTGGCGGCGGCGAAACCAACCTGCGCATCCCAGCCGATGGCCGAGATCACCACCTCGCCGCGCGCAAACAGATCAGTCGATTCGCCATAGGAGGCGGAAAACGTGCGGGCGTGGTCTTTCTTGATGGTGATCAAGAGGTCGATGGTCGCCTTCAGCTGGTCCATCGTCAGCCGTGTCGGCGTCGTCGTGCCGGTGGCGATCGGCGCCCAGGTCGAGATGAGACCGGTGATGTCGTCGGTCATCGCCACCTTGCCCTTGTATTCGTCCTTCAGGCAGTCCTTCCAAGAGGTCGGCGCGGCGGGGATGACAGCCGGGTCATAGACCATCGACAGCGTGCCCCAGGTGAAGGGCACGGCGAAGAGCTTCCCGTCCTTGCGGATGGTGTCGACGTTGAGGAATTGCGGGAAAATCCTGTCGAAGCCCGCCACTTTCGCGGCATCGATTTCCTCCACCAGATCGGCCCCGGTCAGGATCGGCACATGGCCGAAATAAATCGTCGCAAGGTCAAGCTGTCCGGCCCCGCCCGCCTGCAATTTGGCGACCAGTTCCTCATTGGAGTTCATGTAGGTGGTGGCAAGCTCGATGCCGTTGTCAGCGAGAAACGTGCCTGCCTTGAACGGGTCGTCATAGCCCTGCCAGCCCATCCAAGAGAGCGTGGTCGCCGCATGGCCAAAGCGGACGGGCAGCAGCCCGGCGAGCGCAAGGCCCGAAGCACCGGCGAGAACCGCTCGGCGTGAGAGGGGTGTGGAAGCGGCGTTCACTGTGCGAACCATGGTCATCTCCTCCGGATGCGCGCTTGCGGCGCGGGCTGGCTTCAAGTCGGGTTCAGGGCTCAATCGTCTTTCAGGCTTCAATCTTCGGCGGGTTGCGCGTCCATTCCTTCAAGGTCGCAATGACGCGCGCCTTCAGCGCCGGGTCATAGCGCATCAGTCCGTAGCTTTCGGCAAACCAAAGCCCGTCAATCGCGGCGCGGATGAGCGTCGCGGCGGCCGGGTCGATCCCGTCTTGCACAAGCGCCTGCTGATGCCGCTGGCCCTGTAACCGCACCGGCTCCAGCCGTTCCGGCGTCTCGGCCAGAGCCGCCGTCAACGCGCCGTTGACCGGATCGAAATCCGCGCCCGTCAAGGGCGGTTCGCCCTGCGCCGGATCACCGAATGTGGCGGTGAGATAGGCGCGCGCGGCGCGGCCTTTGGGCTCAGGGTCCGATGCGATCGCATCCCCCCAAGCGATGTCGAAGCGGGTGACGAAACGCTCCAGCATGGCGGCCGACAGCGCATCCTTGCTCTCGAAATGATAGAGCACGGTGCCCTTGGCGACGCCGGCCTCTGCGGCCACATTGTCGAAGGTCAACGCCTTCAGGCCGTCGCGCGCGATCAAGCGCTCGGCGGCATCCAACAGGCGGCTTCGCGTCGCAAGGCCACGGGCATTGTCCCCGTCGCGCGGAACAGCAGCCACCGGCATTTTCGTCTTGCTTTCGCTCATGGGGAATTGATACCGTCCAGCCGGTGCAAATTGCAAGAGGCAGCTGGCTTTCGCGGTCGCTAAATCACTGTCTTGTCGATCCGTCATCACCTTCATGGTGAGGTGCTTTTCCCCATCGTGCTTCGAGGCTCGCTTTGCTCGCACCTCAGCATGAAGGGGAAAAGCCTCGAGCCACGAAGGTGAACCAGTCACGGCAAATGGATCGGCAAACGGGAACGGCCCGCAAGTGCGGGCCAAATGCGTGAGCGGTCGTGAGCGCCGGGTCTGGAGACTGACATGAGCTACAAATCATCACCGCGCCCGGTCTTCGACCAGCCGACGCTGATTCGCTATCAGGATGTCACGCGCCATGTCTGGGGTGACGCGGAAACCGGTCTTGTCGATGACTGGATCTATGCCTCCACCGACAAGATCCACCAGCTTGTGTTCGGGCTCGCCCCCGGCAAGGGCTTCCGCCACTCGAAAGACTACCGCACGGTGTTCGGCGCCGATGAGTTGCTGGTCGTGCTGAGCGGTGTCTATGGTTGCGCCAATCCGGAAACCGGCGAGGTGCGCGTGGTGAAGCCGGGCGAGGCGATCTTTTTCCGGAAAGACACCTGGCACCACGGCTACGCGCTGACATCGGAGGCGGTGCGCGTGCTGGAGTTCTTCGCGCCGCCGCCTTCCACCGGCACATCAGGGGCCTATGCGCGCACAAGGCCTTACGTTGAAACCGCGACCTTCACGCAAGCGCGCTTCATCGGCAACTGGCCGATGGGCAAGGCCGAGGAACGCGCGACGGCCACCATGCATCATCTGCGCGACGACGACATGCTGTGGACGCTGGACACCGCCGACACCGGCGTATTGACCGGGCTCTACGCCTCGACCGAGCATCTGACGGCGGGCAAGGTGACGGTGCAGCCCGGCGCGCAATCTTCGTTCGAAGTGCATGGCGGCGACGAGTGCCTCTATGTGACGGAGGGTGTTCTCAACGTTCACGCGCCGGATCGCGACGGCCAGGTCTGGTTCGAGGCGCATCCGGGCGACGGCTTCTTCGTGCCCGCCGGGCACAAGCACCGTTACATGAACATGGGCGGCGCGCCCGCCTCCTTCATCTTCGGCGTCGCGCCGCGCTACCGCGCCTGAGCCATGGCGCACACGCTTGGCAATTTGGCGCTTGGCATCGATGTCGGCGGCACCAAGACGGCGCTCGGCGTCGTCGATGTGCAGACCGGCGTCATCCACGCGCGCGCGTCATTGGCCACGCCGCAGCCCTTTGCCGGTACTGATTTCCTCGCCGAAATCGTCGCTGCCGCACTGGCGCTTGATCCGACGTGCGCGCTGCCGGTCGGCCTCGGCCTCTGTGAACTCGTGACGCGGGATGGCGTGATCGCCTCCGGCTGGCGCGTCCGCTGGCAGACCGGCGACGTGCGTGCAGCCTTCGCGCGATGGCCGTCCTTCGCTTTGGAAGCTGACGTGCGCGCCGCCGCACGCGCCGAAGCCATGTTCGGGGCGGGACGGGGCCATGCGCATTGGATCTATGCCAACGCCGGAACCGGCATCGCCTGCTGCCTGATGGCCGACGGCGCGCCGCATCTGGGGGTATCCGGCTTGGGCATGGCATGGGGCATGAGCCCGGCGGATTTGACCTCCAAAGCTGGCAGTCAAACCATCGAGGACTGTTCCGGCGGCGCGGCGTTGCTGGCCAAGGCGAAAAGTGTGGGTCTGCCAGTCTCGTCGGTCGGAGAATTGTCAGCGTTGGCCGATGGCGGCGATGCGGAAGCCAACACCATCCTGACGGAGGGCGGAACCGTCCTTGGGCACGGCCTTGGCGCGCTCGCCAACATGCTTGATCCGCAGGTGATCATCCTCGGCGGCGGGCTCGGCATGGCGAGTGCCGCCTACCGCCGCGCCGTCGAAGCGGGCATTGACGCCTGCCTCTGGCCTGCCGCCCGCCCGCGCCCGCCGCTCATCCCCGCGCGCTGCGGCAGCGATGCCGGGCTGATTGGCGCGGCGCTGATCGCCTGAGGAAAAAGCTTCAGCCCAATCGCTGCCGCACGAGTTCGGCCCAATAGGCGATCCCATGCGGGATGGCGTCATCGTTGAAGTCGAACATCGGGTGATGCACACCGGCGCTGTCGCCATTGCCGATGAAGATGAAGGCACCGGGCCGCGCTTCGGCCATGTAGGAAAAATCCTCCGCGCCAAGCGAGGCGGGCATGTCGCCATCGACTGCGGCATCCCCGGCAACCGCCCGCGCCGCGGCAAGCGCGTTCGCCGTCATGCCTGCATCGTTCACCGTCACCGGATATCCCTGCATGTGGCGCACATCGATCGCGATGCCATGCGCCGCCGCGAGGCCCGCGCACATCTCATGCAGGCGCTGCACGGCCAATGTCCGCATCGTCGGGGACAGCGTGCGGATCGTGCCGGACAGTTCGGCGGTTTCCGGAATGATGTTGAGCGCAGTGCCAGCGTGAAAGGTTGTCACGCTCAGCACGACCGCATGCATCGGATCGGCGTTGCGGGCGGCGAAAGTTTGCAGCAGCCCGACAAGTTGCGCCCCGATCACGATCGGGTCGATGGCTTCATGCGGGTAGGCGGCATGGCCGCCCTTGGCGCGGACCGTGATGACCCATTCATCGGTTGCGCCCATCACAGGGCCTGGCCGCGTGGCGAACTGGCCGAGCCCCAGGCCCGGATTGTTGTGCATCCCATAGACTTCGGCGATGCCGAAGCGATCCATCAGGCCGTCCTTCACCATGGCCTCGCCGCCGGCGCCGTCTTCCTCGGCGGGCTGGAAAATGACGGCGACCGAACCGGCGAAATCCCGCGTGTCGGCGAGGTGTTTGGCCGCGCCAAGCAGCATGGCCGTGTGACCGTCATGGCCGCAGGCATGCATGCGGCCGGGAATCGTGGAGGCGTGCGGCAGCCCGGTCTCCTCCTGCATCGGCAGCGCGTCCATGTCGGCGCGCAGGCCGATGACACGCCCCGGCCCGCGGCTGCCATGGATGATGCCGACAACCCCGGTGCGGCCGATGCCTGCCACCACTTCGTCGCAGCCGAAGGATTTCAGCTTGTCTGCAACGAAGGCGGCGGTCTCATGCACCTCGTAGCCGATTTCCGGATGCGCATGCAGATGCCGCCGCCACGCGGCGACTTCGGGCGCAAGCGCTGAAATTGAGTTGGAGATCGGCATTTGATCCTCCTGAAGATCGGCAAGCGGCCACACGGTTGCCATGGAGCCCCGCTTTGGTGCAATCGGAAACAGCATGAAACATCATCTTGCCGTCATCGCCGCGTTTGCGATCGCATTCGCCATGCCCCGCGCCGCCCTTGCACAAGGGGCAGGTGCGCCGTCGATTCTGGTCGATGTGCGGGCAGGAACAGTCCTTGCCGGCGAAAACATTGACCGCCGCTGGCATCCGGCGTCGCTCACCAAGCTGATGACGGCGCTTGTCGTGTTCCGGAAAATCGCCGCAGGCGAGACTTCGCCCGGCGCGGCGGTCACCGTGTCGAGGAACGCGCTGTCGCAGCCGCCGTCAAAACTGGCGTTTCCTGTCGGAACCGTGATGCGGCTCGAAAACGCGCTGAAGATGATGATCATCAAATCGGCCAACGACATCACGGTCGCCATTGCGGAAAGCGTGTCCGGCTCGGTTCCGGCCTTTGTCGAGGCGATGAACCGGGAGGCGTTCCGGCTGGGCCTTGCCAACACCGTCTTCACCAATCCGACCGGGCTGCATGATGACGGACAGTTCTCGTCGGCGCGCGACATGGCGCTGATCGCGCTCGCCATCCGCCGCGAGTTTCCGGCCTATGCCGAATGGTTCGCCCATGATGCGATCCGCTATGGCGACAACGTCTTGCCCTCGTTCAATGGCCTGATCGGCCGGTTTGACGGGGCGGATGGCATGAAGACCGGCTTTGTCTGCGCGTCCGGCTACAATCAGGTCGGCTCTGCGACGCGCGGCGGGCGCACGCTCATTGGCGTTGTCATGGGCCGCGCCACCTTGAATGACCGCACCGAGGATCTGGCGGAACTGCTTGCGGCAGGTTTTGCCGACGGTGTCTCATCCGGAAGTGCGTTGGTTCCGGGCATGCCGGAGGTGGCGCCGCCGCCGAACCTGCGCCCGGTATCCTGCCCGAATGGTGCGCCGCCGGTTGAGGCGGAGGGTGATGAACCGCAATCGCCTCATCTGAAACGCAAGGCGAGGCAAGTCGTGAATGCGCTGCGGGTGCGGCTCGGCAAGCCGGACGGCGTGGAAAAGCCCGTCCCCGTGCCGACGCCACGGCCCGACTATACCCCACCCGCCCAAAGCGGCGCGCTGCGCGGCACGATTGACCAGTCCCGCTTCGGCGGCTGAGCGGTCAGTCCGATGTGACGATTTTCACCTTCTGTCCGGCCGAAAGGCTGGAACCGGGGCCGAAGCCATTGAGGATGCGCAGCAATTCCTCGGCGCGGTCCACATCCTTCATGCGGGCGGCGAGGCCTGCGATGGTGTCGCCCGCGCGCGCCATCACGATGCGGACACGCAAAGGCTTGATCGCCGCTCGCTCTGCATCCGACAAGGTACGGAAGGAATTGCGCACTGGCGCAGCCAGCGCTTCGACATCGGCGGCCCCCGGCATCGCCGTCAGGATGCGGTAGACGCCGGTGCCGACACGGATCACGGTCACGTCAAACACCCAGTTGCGCGCGGCCGCCCGCGCCGATGCCGCTTCCAGTCCGTTCAAGGTGAATGTCTGGATCGATGCCGGGTCAAGCCCTGTCACCCAGCCGGATTGCAGATAGGCGGGCAGCGGCACATTGGTTGCAAGGCTTGCGCCGTCAAAGCGGATCGCCGCATCGCCGGGGCCGGTCGCCAGCACAGCCTCCTTCGTGTTTTCGATGTCGAAGTCTGCCGGAACCGAGAACGCGATGCCAAGGCCGGGATGCACGAAGGACGAGCCGCGCACATAGCCTTCTTCCGGCGGGTCGCCGTAAAGAAGCCCGTCCAGCCCGGCGAGATAGGCGTCACGGTCGCGCGATCCGGTGCCGGGCGGGCCGATTTCGCGCGCCTTGGCATCTGACAGGGCCTCGCGCTGGGGCGCAGACGGATGCGAGGCCAAAAAGTCCAGCGAGCCGTCACGCTCGCCGCCGCGCCGCCGGAAGGCGGAATAGGCGGCCATGGCACGCTGGAAGCGCGAGGCGGCATAGGGGTCGAACCCTGCCTTGCCCATCAGCCCGATGCCGATGGCATCGGCTTCCAGTTCCTGCGCGCGGCTGAACTGGGCAAGCCTAAGCTTGCCTTGAAGCTGCGAACGGCGCGCCTCCGTCGGGTCGGATGAGATTTCGGAGATGATGCGCCCGGCCAGCGCCTCGCGCTGTTCCAGCCGCTGGCGTTCAACGCCGTGATTGGCCAGCACATGCGCCATTTCATGCGCGATGACAGCCGAAAGCTCCGCCGAATCATTGGCGACAGCGATCAGCCCGCGCGTCAGGTAGAGAAAACCGCCCGGCAGCGCGAAGGCGTTGATCTGCGGCGAGTTCAACAGCGTGATCGTGTAGGTCTGCCCCGGATCGGGCGACACGGCGACAAGACGCCCGACAATGCGCGCAACCGCCAGTTCGACAGTCGGATTCGAATATTCGCCGCCATAGGTGTTGATGACAGCTTGGTTTTGCGCGCGCGCCAGCCGCTTGAGATCGGAATCGGGGTTGACCGTGTCGACCGTGACCGGGACCGCCGAGGGGCGCACACCATCCAGCAATTCCGGCGTCGAAACCGTGACGCAACTCGACAGCAACAGCGCGAGCAAAGGCAACACGGCATGGCGCTTGTGCGCCGCGCCTCCGCTTCCTGCTGCGGCTTTCGCCAGTTTGAACGCCACGCCCCGGCTCTCCGCCTTGCCACTCGTGATTTTCGCTTGGGGTGGCGCAAAAGCCGGCCATCCGCAAGCCTCTCATGCTGTCTCGCCGCCAACTTTGTCCAAAATGGAGCAGGCTACGGCGCTATCGGCCGAGATAAGCGGCAAGCGCGCTGCCGGCTTCCGGAGCATCGAGTGCTGTCACCGGGAGAAGGCCTGAGCCGCGGCCGTGATCCACGAACAGGACATGGGTTGCAAAGGCCCGCGCATCGGCGGGGCTGTGCGTGACCATGAGCACGGTCAGGCCGCGCGCCTGCTGCGCGTCCGTCACCAGCGTCAGCATCTCGTCACGCAAGGCGGGTCCGAGCGCCGCAAACGGCTCATCCAGCAGCAGGACCGGTTTGCCTGACAGAAGCGCACGCGCCAGTGCCGCCCGCTGACGCTCGCCGCCGGAAAGCGCGCCCGGCAGCCTGCCGCCCATGCCGGAGAGGCCGACCGCGGCCAGCATCGCGTCTATCCGCCGTTTTTCATCCGCCGTCAGCCGCAAGCGCGGCGCCAGCCCAAGCCCGGCATTCTGCGCAATCGTCAGATGTTCGAAGAGGTTGTTGTCTTGGAACAAGGTTGTCACCGGGCGGTCCGCCGGTTCGGCCTGCGTCATCTCCCTCCCGGAAAAGAAGATTCGCCCGGAAGAGGGGCGCTCGAACCCGGCAATCAAATGCAGCAGGGTTGACTTTCCCGATCCCGAAGGCCCGATGACGGCAATGCGCGATGCGGCGGGTATCGCGAGATCAAACGCCATCCCGGCCCCGCCCGCATGGGCGAAACGCACGGATTCGACCGCGATGGCGGGCGTGACGCTCATCTGAGCGCCCCATCGGAAAACCGGTCGGCCAGCCAGAGCAGCACGAGGCAGCCGAGCGTCAGCAGGAAGGCGAGGCCTGCCGCATCGTCCGTGCGGTAGCTGCCCAGCCGGGCATGGAGCAGCGCTGGCAGCGTCTGCACCGCGTCTGAACCAAACAGTGCGATCACGCCGAGATCGCCCAATGACAGCAGTCCCGCAAGCATCAGCGCGGCAACGAGCGGACGGGCCAGTGCCCGCCCTTCGACGATGGTCAGCCGACGCCAGCCCGCAAGGCCGAGCGACGCCGCCAGCCGGTCATGCCGCAGTTGGCTGGCCCGCCAACCGGGCGCAAGCAGGCGCAGCGCGAAAGGCAGGGCGAGCAACGCATTGGCAAACACAACGATGAAGGGTGCCGCCTCGAACGGATCGACAAGCGGCCGGAGCGCCAGAAACCATCCGGCGCCCAGCACCACGGGTGAAGCGGCAAACAGCACTCCGCCGCCCCCCGCCGCGGCCAGCATCATGATCATCGGCGTACGCGCCGACAGCAGCGCGACCGCCGCGCCAACCGCGAGCAGGGCCGCCGACAGCGCAACCGCAAGGCTCGTCAGCGCCGCGTTGATCACAGCAGGGTCGGCCAAGAGAGTCCGCAGCGGCGCGGTGGCCCCTCGAAGCAGGACCGCCAGCACCGGCGCGGCAACCAGCACCGCGGCCAAGCCAAGCGCCGTGGCGTGCATGAGCGTCTCACCCATGCTTGGTCGTGCGCGCGTGTGCCGCGTGGCGCCAAAGGGCGTAACCGGCATCGGCACGCGGGCGACAAGAACCCCCAGCGTGATGGCCGCGGCCAATTGCAGCAATGCAAGCGCGGCGGCGCGCGCCGGATCAAAGTCAAAGCGCAGCGCCTGATAGACGGCGACCTCGATCGTGGTTGCCTGCGGCCCGCCGCCAAGGATCAGCACCAGCGTGAAGGATGTGGCGCAAAGGAGGAACACCATCAGCGCCACGCCCGGCATTGCCGCCCGCAAGGCCGGCCACTCGACCAGCCGGAACAGCGCAAGCGGCGGCAGCCCCAATTGCCGCGCATTGCGCCATTGATTGGCGGGAACGGCTTCCAGCGCCACGAGAAAAAACCGTGCGGCAAGCGGCAGGTTGAAGAACACATGCGCGATCAGGATGCCCTCCAGCCCGTAAATTCCCGGCCAGCGCGCGCCGGTCAGCGCCGTCAATCCGTCGGCGAGAAGCCCGTTGCGGCCGAGAAGCGCGAGCAGGCCCAGCGCCGCGATCAGTGCGGGGAGAGCCAGCGGCAAGGCAAACAGCCGCAACAGCAGCCCCCGGCCCGGAAAGGCCGGGTGCGCATGCAGCGCGCGTGCCACAAGAAGCGCGGGCACAACCGAGAGCACCGTTGAAAGCGCAGCCTGCCACAGCGTGAAGCGGACAGCGCGCCCCATCACGCCATCGAAGGCGGCGATGAATGCGCCGCCCGATTGCAGGCCCGCAGCGGCCAGCGCCGCAAGCGCCAGAGCCACGCCGCCGCCCGCGACAATGAGCACGGCAATGGCGGGCGCGTGGACAGCAGACGGGCGGGCGGCCGGCACATGCGCCTTGGTGCTTGTCACCGGCCGAAGGCTCCAAGCCATTCCTCGATCCAGCGGGCGCGGTTGGCGGCCACTTCATCGGGGGAAAACAGCAGGCTGGTTTCGGGCTTCACCAGCCGGTCAAACACCGGGTTCAGCGGTGCGGATGTTGCCGCGGCAGGCAGCATCCAGTTTTTCTCGGCGATGTGGTCCTGGAATGCGGGCGTCAGCATGAAGGCGAGGAATTGCGCCGCAAGCGGATTTCTCTTGCCCGCGACCGTCTGCGCCGCAACCTCGATCTGCTGGTAATGGCCCTCGGCAAAGGCCGCCGCCTGATAGCGCTCCGTGCCTTCGGCGATCATGTGGTAGGCGGGCGACGTGGTGTAGGAGAGCACCATCGGCGCTTCGCCCTGCGTGAACAGCCCATAGGCCTCGCTCCAGCCCGGCGTCACCGTCAGCACTCGGCGCGACAGCTTCCGCCAGGCGTCAGCGGCATCGTTGCCGTAGACATGGCGCACCCACAACAGCAGCCCCAGGCCGGGCGTGGACGAGCGCGGATCCTGGATGACGATTTTTTGGTCCGGGTCGCCTTCGACAAGCTCCTTCAGGCTGCGTGGCGGGTTTGCCATTGCTTGCGTGTCATAGACGACGGCAAACCAGCCATGGTCGAAGGGCAGGAAGGTCCGGTCGGTCCAGCCGCCCGGCACCGTGACCTTCGAGACATCCTGATCATGGCGCGCAAAAAGCCCGGTTGCGGCAGCCTCCGTCGTCAGGTTGGTGTCGAGACCGAGCACGATGTCGGCCTTGGTCGCTTCACCTTCGATGCGGACGCGGTTGAGCAAGGCCACCCCGTCGGCAACCGAGACGAAGCGCAGGTCGCAGCCGCCGCACTGCGCTTCGAACGCCTGTTCGACGGCCGGGCCGGGGCCCCATTCGGCGGTGAAGCTTTCATAGGTGTAGATGGTGAGCACGCCTTGCGCCGCCGCATGCGTGATGCTTGCGGCAAGGGACAGGACTGTGGCGATGACAAATCTGGAACCGGGCATCGTGGCCTCCTTTCTCGTTTGCGGCTGAGGAAAGGGGGCCGGGCGAATTGGCCCGTGCCGGTCCCTAATCCCTACGCCGGTACGAACCGGATCAGGTTGTGCGGGTTGGCTGAACGCCTCTCAGCAGGGCGGCTCGCGCCGCCTGCACCCCGTTAGAGCAGCGCGAACTTAGTGCAGCCGGCGAAACATCGCAAGCGGTGGAATGGCACGGTCGTGTCTCAGCTTGAAATCCGTCCTTGGAGCCCACCCCATTCTTCATGGTGGGGTACGAGCAATTGCGAGCCTCGAACCACGAAGAATGAGGTCCTCAGGATGACGGATTTCAAACTGAGACAATGCCAAACTCTGCGCGGCGCAAGGCTCCGTTTGACGCTTGGCCCCGCCTCGCCTAAGGCCCGGCCCATGACGGCATTCACCATCCTGCTTGGCGGCGCGCTCAGCGTCACGCCGCGGCTTGTCGCCCAGGTCAAAGGCACGCGCATCATCGCGGCCGATGGCGGGATGTCCCATGCCGAAAGATTGGGCGTCACGCCGGAACTCTGGGTCGGGGACTTTGATTCGACGCCGGATGCCCTGGCCGCACGGTTCGCCACCGTGCCGCGCCGCCGCTTTGACCCGGCCAAGGCCAAGAGCGACGGCGAACTGGCGGTTGAGGCGGCGTTGGAGGCGGGCGCAACCGCCCTCGTTTTGGCGGGCGCTCTCGGCGGCGACCGGTCGGACCACCAGATGATCATCCTGACGCAGGCGCTGGCGCTCGCCGCGCGCGGGCTCGCCCTGCTGCTCACCTCCGGCCATGAGGAGGCCTCGCCCGTCCTGCCCGGCATGATCCGCGCGGACTTGCCTGCCGGAACGCTGTTTTCGCTTGTGCCGTTTGGTGATCTGGCAGGGCTGACGATTTCCGGCGCGCGCTGGCCGCTCATGCGGGCCGATGTGCCGTTCGGCTCAACCCTCACATTGTCCAATGTCGCGGAGGGGCCTGTCGAACTTTCACTCGTATCTGGGCGCGCCATGCTGTTTGCCAATCTCGCCCTGCCTGCCGCCGCATCGGCGGAACGGAACCCTGCCTGATGGCCCCTGTCCTGAAACTGGATCGCATCCGGCTGACATTTGGCGGCACGCCGCTGCTTGATGGCGCCGACCTGTCTGTCGAGCCAGGCGAGCGCATCGCGCTTGTCGGGCGCAACGGCTCGGGCAAGTCGACGCTTTTGAAAATCGCCGCCGGTCTCGCGGAAGCGCAGGATGGCGACGTCTTCCGCCAGCCCGGAACCATGGTGTCCTATCTGGCGCAGGACCCGGATTTCTCTGCCTTCGCCACCGTCGCCGATGCGGCCGCCGACGGCTTGCATCACCTGGACGACGAGAACCGCGCGCTCGCCCTGCTCGATACGCTCGGCCTTTCGCGTGACAACTCGCCCAAAACGCTGTCTGGCGGCGAGGCCAGGCGTCTGGCTCTGGTGCGCGCGCTTGCACCTGACCCGGATGTGCTGCTGCTCGATGAGCCGACCAACCATCTCGACCTGCCGACGATTGAATGGCTCGAAGGGGAGGTGCAGCGGTCACGCGCGGCCCTCATCACCATCAGCCATGACCGTCGCTTCCTTGAAAACGTGTCGCGCAAGGTGGTGTGGCTGGAGCGCGGCCAGACCCGCGTGATGAACAAGGGGTTTGCCCATTTCGAGGAATGGCGTGACGTCGTCTTCGAGGAGGAAGAGCGCGAGGCGCACAAGCTCGCCCGCAAGATCGTGTCGGAAGAACACTGGGTGCGCTACGGCGTCACCGCGCGCCGCAAGCGCAACATGCGCCGCATGGGCGAATTGCAGGCCATGCGCAAGGATCTGGCCGAACGCCGCCGCCCGGAGGGCACGGTGTCGCTTGCCGCAAGCGACGCTGCGCAATCCGGCAAGCTGGTGATCGAGGCTACGCAGGCGGAGAAATCCTTCGGCGGCCGCGCCATCGTCAAACCGTTCTCCGCCCGCGTGCTGCGCGGCGACAGGATCGGCATCGCTGGCGCGAACGGTGCCGGCAAGACGACGCTCCTGAAGCTGCTCACCGGTGAACTTGCACCCGATGCAGGCCATGTGCGCCTCGGCGTCAACCTCACCATTGGCACGCTGGACCAGAACCGTGCCCGCCTCGACCCGGCACGCACGCTCGCCGATTTCCTTACCGACGGCCGGGGCGAAAGCCTCGTCATCAATGGCGAGCAACGCCATGTGACCGCCTATATGAAAGATTTCCTGTTCCGCCCGGAACAGGCGCGCACGCCGATCTCGGTGCTGTCAGGCGGCGAGAAGGCGCGGCTGCTCTTGGCGCGCACGCTGGCGCAGCCCTGCAACCTGCTGGTGCTCGACGAGCCGACCAATGACCTCGATCTTGAAACGCTCGACCTCTTGGAGGATTTCGTCGCGGCGTTCGACGGCACGGTGATCCTTGTCAGCCATGATCGCGATTTCCTTGACCGCACCGTGACAGCGCTGATCCACGCCGAGGGCGATGGCCGCTTCACGCCCTATGCCGGCGGCTTTGCCGACATGGTGGCACAGCGCAAGGCGGCGGAGAAGACGGCCGACAAGTCGGAGGTGAAACAGCCCAAGGCAGCCAAACCCGGCGCGGACGCCCCATCGGCAGTTCCCAAAACCGCCACGCAAAAGCTCTCCTACAAGCAGAAATTCGCGCTTGAAACGCTGCCGAAAGAGATTGCCGCGCTGGACGCCGAGATCGCCGCGCTTGAAGCCAAACTCGCCGATCCGGCTTTCTACGGTCGTGATCCGGCCGGCTTCTCCAAGGCGTCGGGCCGGCTGGACGCCGCCCGCACAGCAAAATCAGCCAAAGAGGACGAATGGCTGGAACTGGAGATGCTGCGCGAAACGCTCGAAGGCTGAAATGGAGGCCCGGCATTCCGGTGCTGAACGGCGCGCTCGCAGGCAGGGCCGACCGGCCACCGTTTGGCACGCGACCAGCCACACCGAAGCTTCGTAATTGCCGCGGTCAGCACTCGTAAGTCGCAACCATCATGATCGCTGCGGCGAACTCACACATGACGGATCGCGGGGCGGGGGTGCGCTCCGGCAGCGGCTGCATCGACATGATGCGGTCAAACCGGAAATGCCGGAAATCGGAGCGCTTCTCGCACCAGGCCAAAACCGCTCCTTTTGGTCCGAAGTCCTCAACATCCAGCGGCCAGATGATGCGGCTGCTCGGACGGCCGTCGCGATCAACATAGCCGATATGGATCTTGCGCTCTTGGGCGAGCGCCGTCCGCAAGGCTTCCGGGTCCACCGCCGGTGCTATGCCGCTGCGCGCGACCGGCAGGCCTGCGGATGCGACACCGCTGTCAGGGGCTTTAGTTGAGTTGACCGAGAGCCGGTCGGCTTCAAGCGCCTTGATCAGCTTGCGGGCCTCGGCGGCGCGTTCGCCGTTCGTTTGGGCGATGGTAAGGAGCGCGCCGAGCCAGATGGCGTCCTTGGTCGCTTGTGGCAGTCGCGCGATCAAGGTCTGGTGCGGGGTCATGGGGTGCAGGGTCTCTCGAACGCTTCCGCACACTGCACCGCCCGTGTCTGCAACGCCAGACCCGTGGCCGGATTGCGGATCGGGCACGTGCGCTCGCCGCGTCGGGCCGCTCAGCCTCGCGCCGCGCCGCCGACCTCGAGTGTCGCCCCGGCGGAGCGCTCCAGCACGAGTCGCACATTGGGCATGTCATTGCCTTCAAGCTTCTGCTGCATCTCGGCGGCCGTGAACTGGTAGTGGCGCCAGCGGTCTTCGAGACGCGCGCGCAGCACCGCTTCGGGTTCCCGGATGAACACGCTGAGATCGAAATGTGGCCGCAACTCCCGCCAAGGGACCGCATCCAGAAGCAGGTAATTGCCCTCGGCGACGATGATGCGCGTGGATGCCGCGATGATGCGCGCCGAGCCGCGCGAGACTTCCAGATCGCGGTCGAACACGGGCACGGCGATGTCACGATGCTGTTCGGCCTTCAGCCGCTTGAGCGTTGCTGCAAACCCGTCGACATCGAATGTGTGCGGCGCACCCTTGCGCGGGCGGTGCCCTCGCGCGTTCAGGATCGCATCGTCGTAGTGGTAGCCGTCCATCGGGAAGACGGCGGCGTCGAGCTTGCGCAAAGTGAGCAGGGCCGCGACTGCGTCCGCCAGCGTCGACTTGCCCGAACCCGGCGGACCGGCCACCGCCAGGATGAAGCGCTGCCCGCCATGCGCCAAGGCGCGCGATGCGGCGGCGGTCACGGCTTCGGCCACACGCTCCGCCAATGCGGCAACCGGCTCATCTGGCGCTGCCATGCCAGCCCCCGCCGTCACGCCGCCTGCCGCGCCTCGTCCGGCACTTTTGCGCCTGTCATGAACGCGACGGCATCCGACATGGAATAGTCCTTCGGGTTGATGACACAGAGCCTGCGTCCCAGCCGGTGGATGTGGATGCGGTCGGCGACCTCGAACACATGCGGCATGTTGTGGCTGATCAGGATGATGGGGATGCCGCGCGATTTGACATCGAGGATCAGTTCCAGAACCTTGCGGCTCTCTTTCACGCCAAGCGCCGCCGTCGGTTCGTCGAGGATGATGACCTTGGAGCCGAAGGCGGCCGCACGCGCCACGGCCACGCCCTGCCTCTGCCCGCCGGACAGCGTTTCCACCGCCTGGTTGATGTTCTGGATGGTCATCAGCCCCAAATCGGACAGTTTCTCGCGGGCGATTTTCTCCATCGCCGGGCGGTCCAGCATCCGGAACATCGAGCCGAGGATGCCCGGCTTGCGGATTTCGCGCCCCATGAACATGTTGTCGGCAATCGACAGCGCCGGAGACATGGCGAGCGTTTGGTAGACGGTTTCGATGCCCGATCTGCGCGCCTCGATGGGAGAGGTGAAGCGGATCGGCTTTCCCTCCAGCAGGATTTCGCCTTCATCGGGCACGACAGCGCCGGAAATCGCCTTGATCAGCGTCGATTTGCCGGCACCGTTGTCGCCAATGACGGCGAGAATCTCGCCATGGTTCAGGTCGAAATCGGCATGGTCGAGCGCGGTCACGCGTCCGTAGCGCTTCACGAGGCCGCGCGCGGTGAGAATGGGTGTGGTCATGGCCGTGTCCTCCCTCAGCCCGTTCAGCCTGAAACCTTGCGGATCCACTGGTCGATGGCGACAGCGCCGATGATCAGCACGCCGGTCAGCAGCACCTTCCATTGCGGATCGGCGTTGAGCATGTTCAACCCCATCGACATGACGCCGACAATGAGTGTGCCGAACAGCACGCCGAGGATCGACCCGCGCCCGCCGAACAGCGAGATGCCGCCGATCACCGCCGCGGTGATCGCCTGAAGGTTGAAATCCGTCACCACGGTCGACGGCGAAATCGATCCGTTGCGCCCGATGGAGACCCAGGCCGCCAGGGCGGCGATGAGGCCAGCCAGCATGTAGGTTTGCAGCAGCACCTTCTTGGTGCGGATGCCCGCCAGTTCGGCGGCTTCCGGATCATCGCCGACGGCATAGATATGGCGGCCGAAGGCCGTGTAATTCAGCATGAACCACAAGGCGACATAAAGCGCGATCATCGCCAGCACGCCATAGGTCACGACCGCCGGCCCGACCTTGAACGATATGCCGAAAATGTGCAGCCACGGCGTCAGCGCAGTCACGTCCGCCTCCCGCATCGTCTCATTGGCCGAATAGATCAGGCAGACGGCCATGATGATGTTCCATGTGCCGAGCGTGACGATGAAGGGCGGCAGTTTCAGCCGCGAAACGAGAAAGCCGTTCAGCCATCCGCAGGCCCCGGCGACGCCGAAACCGGCGGCAAGCGCCAGCAGCACCGGCATGTCATGGCTCACCACCATGTTGCCCATGATGACAAAGGTGAACACCATGATGACGCCGATGGAAAGATCGATGCCCGCCGTCAGCACCACCAGCGTTTGCGCGGCGGCGAGGATCCCGACCACCGCCACCTGTTGCAGGATCAGCGTCAGCGTGTAGGCCGAAAAAAAGCGCTCGCCGCGCGCCAGCCCGAAGAAAACGATCAGGCCGAGCAGCACGATCAGCGGCACCATCGCGGGGTTGGAATGCAGGAAATGCTGCAATTTTTGCAGCAGCGTGCGCTCCTCGTCAAACTTCGCGACCTCCGTCGCGCTGGATGCGAGCACGGTTTCAAATTCCTGCGGCTTGCTCATGCGGTCCTCCCGGCGACCATGTTTTGAACCACGCGTTTCCCGGACGCGTGTCATCCATCCGGCACGCGGCCGGACGTCATTGAAAAAGGCGGCTCACGGACCTGACCCTTGAGCCGCCTTTCCCGTATCATTCAGGGATGATGCCGGGGCATCTGCCCCGGCGCAAGGCTGTAAATCAGCCCCGCATCAACCCCAGCACTTGGCGGTGCCTTCCTCGGTGTTGATCGAGGGCACGCCTTCGGCCGGCTTGTCGGTGACGAGCGAGACACCCGTGTCGAAGAACGACTTGCCTTCGGTCGGCTTCGGCTTCTCGCCTGTGTCGGCCCATTTCTTGATGGCTTCGACGCCGAGCGCCGCCATCATCAGCGGGTACTGCTGCGAGGTTGCGCCGATGACGCCGTCCCTGACCGAAGCGACGCCCGGGCAGCCGCCGTCAACCGAAACGATCAGAACGTCGTTCTCTTTGCCGACGGCTTTCAGCGCCTGATAGGCGCCGACTGCGGCCGGCTCGTTGATCGTGTGGATGACGTTGATGGACGGGTCTTTCTGGAGCAGGTTCTCCATGGCCTTGCGGCCGCCTTCCTCGTTGCCATTGGTGATGTCATGGCCGACGATGCGGGGATCATCCTCATCACCGATGTCGTTGACGTCCTTGGTGTCGATGCCGAAGCCGGCCATGAAGCCCTGGTTGCGCAGGACGTCGACCGTCGGCTCCGACGGGGTGAGGTTCAGGAAGCCGATTTTCGCGTTGGCAGCCTCGGCACCCATGGTGGCGGCGGCCCATGCGCCGATCAGGCGGCCGGCCTCGAAGTTGTCGGTGGCGAACGTCGCGTCAGCCGCGTCAGCCGGATCCAGCGGCGTGTCGAGCGCGATGACGACCATGCCTGCAGCCTGCGCTTTTTTCACCTGGTCGACAATCGCCTTGGTGTCCGAAGCGGCGATCAGGATGCCTTTTGCGCCGTCGGCGATGCAGGATTCGATGGCGGCGACCTGGCTGTCATGGTCACCGTCGACCTTGCCGGCATAGGATTTCAGCGTGACGCCGATTTCGGCGGCCTTGGCTTCCGCGCCTTCCTTCATTTTCACGAAGAACGGGTTGGTGTCCGTTTTCGTGATGAGGCATGCGCCGACCTCGGCCTGGGCTGATACGGTGAGCGCGCACGCGGCCACCGCACCGAGCAGAGCGGTTTTCACAAATTTCATGATGTAGACCTCCCAAATACGCTGCATGCCGTCATGCAACGAACACTGCGACACTCCGGTGTCAGCCGTTTGGCTGGTTCCTCCACCGGCGTCTGGCCGCCAAGCAACACGAATCGAAACGCCCTGTCAATTAGTAATTCACGCGGATTTATTAATTGACAGGTCCGCATGGCGTGCCGCATCCTGCCTGCGGGAGGATGCGGCCATCACCGGGCAGGCACCGGACAGGCCGTGGAGATTTGCGTGGCACATGACCGCGACATGATGGAGCCGTTCGACGGGCTGGCGCAGCCGACGCAGTTGCGTGGCACGAACCAGAGCGGCATGCGCGCCTTCAACGAACGCCTCGTCCTGACTGTCGTCTATCGCAACCCGGGCCTCGCGCAGCGGGACATCGCGCGGGCGACCGGTCTGTCGGCGCAGACGGTCTCTGTCATCATCCGTCAATTGGAGCGCGACGGATTGCTGTTGAAGGGCGAACCGGTGCGCGGCCGCGTTGGCCAACCGTCCGTGCCGCTGGCGATCAACCCGCGCGGCGCGTTCTTCCTCGGGCTGAAGGTGGGACGGCGTTCAGCCGAAATCGTGCTCACCGATTTCCTCGGCACCGTGCTGGCGACCCGCCGCCGCAGCTATCGCTGGCCGACACCCGACCGCGTTGTCGACTTCGCCCGCGACGGCATTGCGAGCCTGACGGCGGCGCTTCCCGAGGGTGAGCAGCGCCGCCTCTCCGGTATCGGCATCGCCACTCCGTTCGAGTTGTGGAACTGGGCGGCGCAAACCGGCGCGCCTTCTGCCGAAATGGAGCAGTGGCGCGGCGCGGATTTGCAGGGCGACATCGCCGCAATCACCGACCTGCCCGTGTTCCTCATCAATGACGCGACTGCCGCCTGCGCCGCAGAATTGCGGTTCGGCCGCGGCGCGGGGCGGCGCGATTTCATTCATTTCTATATCGGCACCTTCATTGGCGGCGGTGTGGTGCTCAATGGCGGGCTTTACAATGGCCGCACCGGTTATGCCGGGTCCATTGGCGGCATGCCCGTCGCCGACGAAGACGGCAAACTGGTGCAGATCATCGACCTCACCTCCATCATCGTGCTGGAGCGCATGGTGGAGGGTGCGGGGCTTGACGCCTCGCCCCTGTGGAACTCGCCCGACAATTGGCCGGATTTCGGCCCGCATACCGAGCAATGGGTGGAAATCGTCGCGCGCGGACTGGCGCAGGCGGTGATTGCCGCCGCCTCCATCATCGATTTTGAATTCGCCATCATTGACGGCGGCCTGCCCGAATCCATCCGCACGCGCATCGTCGAGGCGACACGGCGCGCCGTCACAACCTTCGATTTGCAGGGCGTGCAATTGCCCGCCATCGAAGAAGGCTCGATCGGCATCAACGCGCGCGCGCTCGGCGCGGCCAGCCTGCCCTTGGTCGAGCGCTTCCTTCTCGACCGCGATGTCGCGCTGGAGCCTTCCTGATGCTGATCGGCATACCGCCTCTGCTTGGCCCAGAATTTCTCGCCACCCTGCGCGCCATGGGCCATGGTGACGAGATCGCCCTTGTCGATGGCAATTACCCCGCCGCAGAACATGCCCGGCGCCTCATCCGCGCTGACGGCCATGATGTCATCGCCGTGCTGGATGCGGTTCTGGCCGTCACCCCTGTGGATGATTTCGTGGCCGAGGCCCTGTTTCGTGCCGTGCCCGCCGCCGCGCCGGACCGGCTTGATCCTGTTCATCAGGAGATGGAGCGGGTCTGTGCGGCGCGCGCGCCGGGCCATGCCTTGATCGGCCTGACAGGGGATGCATTCTATCCGCGCGTGAAGGCGGCCTATGCCGTTGTCGCCACCTCGGAACCGCGCCTGCACGGCAACATCATCATCCGCAAGGGCGTGATCCGCCCGCAGTGAACTTGCGGGCGATCAACCCTGCCGCGCCGTCCCCAAAGCGCCATGCATGATGCACTTCGCGTTCCGGAGATGCCCGATATCGCGCGTCACGGTGCGGCAGGAAGTCGGCAGCAATTCAGGCTGGCACTCCCCGTGTCATTGGAGCCATAATTCAGGAATTTGCACGTGCCCCGTCCGGTCCCATAATCCAAGCTGCTCCCACGAAGCACAACTTGCGCACCGTTTGTGTCGCAATTGACGCTGACTGGCGTGAAACCGGAGGCGCACTGAGGCGAAACCGGTGTGCCGTAGTCATTCGCAGGCACTGAGACCACGGTAGCGGTCGTCGTCTGACACTCCAGGGCAAGGGCGTTCACCGGGCCTGCCGGGCCTGTTGCGCCCCTTGCACCTGCCGGACCGGTTGCACCTGCGGGACCTGCCGGGCCTGCGGGCCCTGCTGCGCCATCCAAGCCTGCAGGACCTGCGGGGCCAGTTGCACCCGCGGGACCTTCCGGGCCTGCCGGACCTATCGCACCTGCGGGGCCAATTGCGCCTGCGGGACCGATCGCGCCTGCGGGGCCAATTGCGCCATCCGCACCGGCCGGGCCTGTCTCACCTGCCGGGCCGGTCGCGCCTGCAACCCCCTGCGGCCCCTGCAATCCGGTCGCTCCCGCCGGCCCTCTTGCGCCGGCCAAAGCCACCAACCGCCAGACGGTGTTGATGTTGGTGCCAGCCGGGACCTTGCCGATGTTTGCCGCCCCCGAAATCGAAACAAAGCTCGAACCGAGGTAAGAAACCACATCGCCTGAATTGTAGGATGTTGCCGCCGTCCAAGCCCCGCGATGGGTCATGCCGGAGACGATGCGCTCCCATGACGCGGCATTGGCTGTCAGGTCGGGCTTCTTGTTCCGGTTGACAATTTTGGCACGGTAGCTGGACGCGCCGAGCTGGACCACGTCATCGACAGCGTAAGGCACCGCCCCGGACCAGGTGCCGCGAAACCGCAACTCCGCCCATGCCGACGCTGCCGACAAGGCAATGATCACGGCGACAATGCCTGCCTGTCTGGCAAGCGCTTTGAAAAACCCATACATGCGCTGTCTCTCTCGGGAGACAGCGCAAGCGGGAATCCGCAGCGTCAGTTTCCGATGCGGAAGCTACGAGTTCAGCAGTCAAACGCAAGCGATGTTTTTGTGACGCATGTCCACAACACTTCGGACGAGGCGCAAAAGTGCTGGCGGTCGACCCTCAATGCCGCAAGAACCCAATCCTATGATTGCCGAACATGTAGCCTTGCCAGAAGGCTCGCCTAAGCACACGCCGCTACATCACCAGAAAATGGTGCCCGGAGGCGGATTTGAACCACCGACACGCGGATTTTCAATCCGCTGCTCTACCAACTGAGCTATCCGGGCGTCGCAGGCAAAGCTCCGGCATGCGGAACTGGCAGCGAGGTGGCGGGCTTATACCCAGCGGTTTCCATGGTGGCAAGCGCGGGCAAGCCCTGTGGATGACGTTTTTCTGACGGCTCGTCCTGTCTGCAAAATGCCGGAAACGGGCAAGACCCGGCCATCGGGGACGGCGGGACATGGCGGCAAAAACAACTAGCAAAAACTGGCGGCAAAGCAGGTCCGGCAAGAGTCGGCCTTTCCTTGGGCAGGCTTTGGCCTTCCCTTGGGCAACCGGTCAGTCGGCATCCGGACGGTTGAGCGTGTCGGCTGTCTCGTCATCCTCGATAACGGGAATGGCATAGGCGCCGGTCAGCCAGCGATGCAGGTCAAGGTTCTGGCAGCGCTCGGAACAGAACGGCCTGAACGCCTCGATCACCGGCTTGCCGCAGTGCGGGCAGGCGGCGCGGGGCCGTGTGCCGCCGGTTTCCGGCGCGCTCATCCGGCAACCCAGCTGTCGGTGATGCGCACGCCCTCGCCCGTCAGCAGTTGCGCCGTGTCTGACAGCGGCATGCCGACAACCGCGCTGTAGGACCCGACAAGGCGGATGACAAACGCGCCGGCGCGGCCCTGGATCGCGTAGCCGCCGGCCTTGCCCTGCCATTCGCCGGTGGCGAGATAGCTTTCCAGTTCGAGGGTGGACAGCCGCTTGAACCGGACGCGGGCTTCAGCCAGCTTCAGGCGCTCCTTGCCGGACGGCGTGATCAACGCGACGGCCGTGTGCACGCGGTGGCCGCGCCCGGACAGAAGCCGCAGGCAATTTGCGGCCTCATCGAGAAACTCGGTCTTCGGCAGGATGCGGCGGCCGACGCTGACAACGGTGTCGGCGGCGAGAAACACGGCATTGTCGGCCTTGGCGCGCGCCGCGCCATAGCGCGCGTGGGCGGCGGCGGCCTTGGCGCTGGCCAGACGCTTTGCCAGCGTGGAGGGGTGCTCGCCGCGTTCCGGCGTTTCGTCAATGTCGGCCGGCAGAACCTCGTCCGGCTCGACGCCGATTTGCTGGAGCAGTGCGATGCGGCGGGGCGAGCCGGAAGCGAGGATGATCTTCGATGCGCCGATCACAGGAGGAAAACCTTTTTGCGACCTGGCCTGCCGTCCCGTGCATGCCGCGCGGGCATGACGCTGGCAAGCTTATTTGAAGCGGTAGGTGATGCGGCCCTTGGTGAGGTCGTAGGGCGTCATTTCGACGAGCACCTTGTCCCCGGTCAGCACACGGATGCGGTTCTTGCGCATGCGCCCGGCGGTGTGGGCGACGATCTCATGCTCGTTTTCAAGTTTGACGCGGAACATCGCGTTGGGCAGCAGTTCGGTGACGGTGCCCGGAAATTCGAGCAATTCCTCTTTGGCCATGTATGCGCTTCGATCTTTTCGTGATGGACGGAACGGGAAATCTGCGCGGCTTCTACAGGAGCCGTCCCAATTTGTGAACCTCTAGTTTTGCGCACGCGGCACCCCGCCTTGCCCCCGCCTCACGCTGTGAAACGCTTGGCGATGCGGGCCTTCAACTGGTCGCGGACGGCGCGGTAGGCGGCAATCTTCTGGTCACGCGTGTCGCCCGCGCCGGACGGGTCGCCGGTTGGCCAATATTCCACCGTCACCGGCATGGTGCGTGTCAGTTCGAGCGCCGTGTGATGGGCTTCCGGCGACAGCGTGATGATCAGGTCGAAATAGGCGTCATCCAGTTCATCAAGCGACTGCGGCTGATGGCGCGCGGCACTGAGCCCTTCCTCGGCCAGCACGGCCTCGATGAAGGGATCCTTGGATCCCGCCTGCACGCCGGCTGACGCGATGAAAACGTCCTTGGGCAGCGCGGCGCGCGCCAGATGCTCCGCCATTGGCGAGCGGATGGCGTTCATGCCACAGACAAAAAGGATCGAATTCGGCCTGTCGTTTTGGGACTTGGCGTCATGCGTCTTGGCGGATTGCGATTCGATGTCACGCCCGGCGCCGCCCGGCCCGCGTTCATCAGGCGCGTCAGCCACGGTCAATCGCCCCGGTAGAGCGCGCAGACGAGGGTGAAGAGCCGCCGCGCCGTGTCGAAATCCACCGCGATCTTGCCGTCGAGCCGGTCGATCAGCGTCTGCGAGCCGTCATTGTGGACGCCACGGCGGCCCATGTCGATCGCCTCGATCTGGCCGGGCGTCAGGTTGCGGATGGCGTTGTAATAGCTTTCGCAGATGTCGTGGTAGTCGCGCACGATGCGCTTGAACGGCGTGAGCGACAGGATGTGCGTCGTCACCGGATCGCCGTTCTCACGCAGGATCTCGAAGACGAGCTTGCCCTGCGGGTTCAGCAGCTTCAGCCGGTAGGGCCCGTCGCCGGCGTCGGTTACCGGGCGGAAGGCATTGTCCTCGATCAGGTCGAAGATCGCGACCTTGCGCTCATGTTCGATGTCGGCGGCCGCGCGCGGGATGGAGTCATCCAGCGTCAGTTCGATCAGGCGATCATGCGGGCGGAAGGGCGTTTCTGGCATGAGGTGAAGTCAATCCGGTTCCGGCGAGGATTTCAATTCATCCTGATGGCGACAGACCGGGCATGAGCCCCGAGCCCCTCGGCCTCAGCGATGCGGATCGCAGCCGGCCCCAAAACGCGCAACTGATCCGGCCCGAGCTTCAGGATGGAGGTCTTTTTCATGAAGTCCAAGACCGACAAGCCGGACGAAAACCGCGCCGAACGCGCCGTCGGCAGCACATGGTTGGAGCCACCGACATAATCGCCGATCACCTCCGGCGTGTGGCGGCCAAGGAACACCGCACCCGCATTGGTGACGCCCTCAAACAGGGCTTCCGCCGCGTCGGCGGCGATTTCGAGATGCTCTGGCGCAAGGCGGTTCACCAGCGGCAACGCTTTTTCCAGTGATGGTGCAAGGATGATCGCGCCATAGTCGCGCCAGCTTGCTTGCGCGATGTCGCCGCGCGCAAGCAGCGTCAATTGGCGCGCCACGGCAGCCTCGACCGCGTCGGCCAGCGCGGGCGAATCCGTGATCAGGATGGATTGCGCCGCCGCGTCATGCTCGGCCTGCGCCAGAAGGTCGGCGGCGAGCCAGTCCGGGTCATTGTGGGCGTCGGCGAGCACCACCACCTCCGACGGCCCGGCGATCATATCGATGCCGACGGTGCCGAACACCTCCCGCTTGGCGGCGGCAACATAGGCATTGCCCGGCCCGACAATCTTGGCGACCGGCGCGATCGTCCCGGTGCCGTAAGCGAGCGCGGCAACCGCCTGCGCGCCGCCGATGCAATGGATCTCCGTGACGCCCGCCAACCGGGCCGCCACCAGCACATGCGGGTTCAATACGCCGCCGCGCGCCGGCACAACCATGACAATGCGGCCGCAGCCTGCGACGGCGGCGGGAATGGCATTCATCAACACCGAGCTTGGATAGGCCGCCGTGCCGCCCGGCACATAAAGGCCGACGGCCTCGATCGCCGTCCAGCGCGTGCCGAGTTCGACACCCAGCGCATCGGTGTAGCGGTCGTCGACGGGTCTCTGACGGGCGTGATGGGCACGGATGCGGGTTGCTGCGAGTTCAAGCGCAGCTCGCAGATCGGGCGCGCAAGCCTCAACCGCCGCATCCAGTTCAGCTTCGCTGACCCGCATGGGGCGCGTCGCGAAATCGATGCCGTCGAATTTCAGCGTGTATTCAGCCAGCGCTGCATCGCCGCGTGCACGCACATCGGTGATGATTGCCCGCACCGTTTGGCCGACATCCTCCGACACTTCACGCTTTGCCGCGAGCAGCGCCGCAAACGCCTCGCCAAATCCGGGGTCTTCAAGGTTCAGGCGCAAGGCCATGGTTTCACTCCGTCGGCGAGCCGATCCCGTTTGGCGCCACGCCGCGCATCATCGCATCACGCCTTGTGGCTCGGCCGGGCGATGGCCGCCCACTCCGCATCCGTATCAGCCAGCGCCGCCTCGATGCATTCGACATTCAGACGCAGTGTCGCGCCGCCGGAAAACACCAGTTCCACAATGCCGGACGGCGCTTCGCCCGGCTCGAACCGCAAGGCCAGAAGCGACAGCACGGCTTGGCGGTCCGACTGGTTGATGCCACTCGACTTCACCCCGGAGACACGCGCGAAATGCAGGACGGAGCGCACGCGCGCGCCTGTCCGCGAGCGCCGGTCGTCATCCCATTTGAAGCGGTTGAGCGTCAACGAGAACAGGGCCCGCGCGGCGGCGAAATGGATGTCCCCGACTTGGCACACTGCGTCCTGAACCAGCGTCGAAATGACATTCAGGTCATCGGCGTCAAAGGCGGCGAGGCGCTGCGGATCGGACATCTCAGGCTGTGCTCTGACGTCGGTTGCGTGCCGCGCTTAGGGCAATCTTCCGGCGGGTGCAATCATTCAGGCGCTGATGCGCTCGACATGCGCGCCGCACAACGACAGCTTTTCCTCAAGCTTCTCGAAGCCGCGGTCCAGATGATAGACGCGGTTGACCGTGGTTTCGCCTTCCGCTGCGAGCCCTGCGATCACAAGCGAGGCGGATGCGCGCAAATCGGTCGCCATGACCGGCGCGCCCTTGAGCCGGGACACCCCGTCAATCGTCGCGGTCTGCCCGGACAGCGAGATATGCGCCCCAAGCCGTGCCAGTTCCTGCACATGCATGAAGCGGTTTTCAAATATCGTCTCGGTGATGTGCGAGCGGCCGTTGGCCATCGTCATCAGCGCCATCAATTGCGCCTGCAAATCGGTCGGAAAGCCGGGAAAAGGCTCGGTTGTCACGTCGACCGGCAGGATGCCGTTGCCGTTGCGCTTGATGCGCAGCCCGTTCTCCACCGTGCTGATTTCGGCGCCGGCGGTGGTCAGCACATCAAGCACGTTCTGCAAGAGATTCGCCTCCGCCCCTTCCAGCACCACATCGCCGCCCGCCATCGCCACCGCCATGGCGTAGGTGCCGGTCTCGATCCGGTCCGGCAGGACCGTGAAGCGCGCGCCCGACAGCCCGGTCACGCCGTCAATGCGGATTTCCGGTGTGCCCGCCCCGCTGATCTTCGCGCCCATCGCGTTCAGGCACTGGGCGAGGTTGACGACTTCGGGTTCCATCGCCGCATTGACGAGCACGGTCTCGCCCTTGGCGAAAACGGCCGCCATCATCAGCGTGTGCGTCGCGCCGACCGAGACCTTCGGGAACACGAAACGCGCGCCGACAAGCCCCTTCGGCGCGCGGGCGTCCACATAGCCGCTGTCAATCTCGATCTCGGCACCCAGCGCCTGCAACCCGTCGATGAACAGGTCCACCGGGCGTGTGCCAATGGCGCAGCCGCCCGGCAGCGACACGCGCGCCCGGCCCATGCGGGCCAGGAGCGGGCCGATCACCCAGAACGAGGCCCGCATCTTGGAGACGAGTTCGTAGGGCGCTGTCGTGTCGACGATGTTGCGCGCCGTGAAATGGATGGTGCGCGAATAGCCCTGGCCTTGCCGTTCACGGCGGCCATTGACCGAATAATCCACGCCCTGATTGCCAAGCAGGCGCAGCAATTGCTCCACATCGGCAAGGTGCGGGACATTGTCGAGCGTCAGCGTGTCATCCGTCATCACCGAGGCGATCATCAGCGGCAGGGCGGCGTTCTTTGCCCCTGAAATCGGGATGACGCCGTTCAACTCACGGCCGCCAACAATGCGAATGCTGTCCATGAACCTTGTCTCCGGCGGCGCGGTCAGCCGCTTGCGCGCGGCAACAAGGCCGCATGTGGTGTTTGCGACGCCCTAATGGAAGCGGTCGCCAAACTCAAGTTTAAGCTCCTGTTAACCTAACCGGCAGGTTCTGCGGCGGGTTTGAGCCCGACACTCAAGGCCTGCGACGTTCCGGCAGTCGGGGCAGGGCTCTCTTGGCGTGCCGGCATGGCATCCGCTCCACCGGGCTCGTGCACATGGGCCCCCGCCGGTTGTCCTGCCGCCTTGCGCCGTTTCAGATTGGCGCGCAACTGCCGCGCCAGCCGCTCCTTGCGGATGGCACTCGCAGTCTTCCCGATCGCCTTGCCTGTCTTGCCCGGATCCATGATGGGACAACCGTAAAGCCCGGCGCGTGGCGCGGCAAGCGGCTGTCCGCCCCAATGGCCCGCCGGAGCGCAAGCGCATACGCCGGGTTTCGCAAATGCGCTTGCGCCCGCCCGCCCATTGTGGCAATGCGCCGCAAACTTGCGGCGCTGCGGTAGCTCAGTGGTAGAGCACACCATTGGTAATGGTGAGGTCGAGAGTTCAATCCTCTCTCGCAGCACCAGTCTTTTCGTGGCAAGGCTCCACAGTGTGGTTCCGGAGCAG
>JALOTE010000116.1 GCA_025458045.1 Rhizobiaceae bacterium | reverse complement strand
TGCGACGATGAGCGAAGGCGGGTATCGCGCCGGGTGTCACTCCGCCGCAAGTGGCACGGCGTCCGGCTCAATGGCGTCCGCCGGGATGCGCTTGCGCAACTCCGCCCACATCAACACCTCGAACGTGCCGTCGAAGTTCTCGCCGATGGCGGAGCACGTTTCGACCCAGTCCCCGCAATTCATGTAGGCGATGCCGCCGAAATCGCGGTTTGCAGGCTGGTGGATGTGCCCGCAAATGATGCCGTCAACAGTGCGGCGGCGGGCTTCGTCGGCGACCGCCTGTTCAAATGCGCCGATGAAATTGACGGCGCGCTTCACGCGGTTTTTCGCCCAGGCCGAAAACGACCAGTAAGACAGGCCGAGCATGCGCCGCGCCCGGCTGATGTGCCGGTTGCACCATATCGCGAAATCATAGGCCCAGTCGCCGAGATAGGCGATGACCCGGGCATTGCGCACCACAAGGTCGAATTCGTCGCCATGCATCACGAGATAGCGCTTCCCGTTCGCACCCTCGTGGATGATGTTTTCGACAACTTCGATGCCGCCGAAATGCGTGCCGGGAAAATCCCGCAGGAACTCATCATGATTGCCCGGCACATAGATGATGCGCGCGCCCTTGCGCGCCTTGCGCAGCATTTTCTGCACCACGTCATTGTGCAGTTGCGGCCAGTACCAGGAGCGGCGCAACCGCCAGCCATCGACAATGTCGCCGACCAGATAAATCGTGTCGGCATCGTTCCAGCGCAGGAACTCGATCAGCATCGCGGCCTGTGCCGGCGCGGAGCCGAGATGGACATCGGAAATGAACAGGGTGCGAAACACACGTTGCTGCATGATGCCGGTCCGGTCGCGGTGGCTCGTGAGCGGGGAGAACCCGATTTGTGCGACAGGCGTGTGAAGGCCGGCGCAAAACGCCGCGCAATCCGTCAGTCTTTCAGCACTGGAAAAGCTGAATGCGATCTTCAATGCCTTGAAACGAGCAAACCAACCAGCCACAAGGCATGCCTGTGGGGATGGAGCCTGATCCGATGAGCGACAAGAAGACGCGCGACGCACGTGCCGAACTCGACCAGAACGCCCTGTTTTATCACAAGCATCCCAAGCCCGGAAAACTGGAGATCGCCGCCACCAAGCCGCTTGGCAACCAGCGCGATCTGGCGCTCGCCTATTCGCCGGGCGTTGCCGCACCCTGCCTTGAAATCCGCGACAACCCGGCAAAGGCAGCTGACTATACGGCCCGCGCCAATCTCGTGGCCGTCGTCACCAATGGCACAGCCGTGCTTGGCCTTGGCAACATCGGGCCCTTGGCGGGCAAGCCGGTGATGGAAGGCAAGGCCGTCCTGTTCAAGAAATTCGCCAATATCGACGTCTTCGACATCGAACTCGATGCGCCCGAAGTCGAGCGCATGGTCGAGACGGTTGCGGCGTTGGAACCGACGTTTGGCGGCATCAATCTTGAGGACATCAAGGCGCCGGAATGTTTTGAGGTTGAAGAGCAACTGCGCGCGCGGATGAAGATTCCGGTCTTCCACGACGACCAGCATGGCACGGCCATTATCGTCTCTGCCGCCGTGCGCAATGCGATGGAATTGGCCGGCAAGGACCTCGCCACGGTGAAGATTGTCACCTCTGGCGCCGGCGCGGCCGCGCTCGCCTGCGTCAATCTGCTGTGCGAGATCGGGGTCAAGCGTGAAAACATCTGGCTGACCGACATTGACGGCCTGTTCCATTCGGGACGCCAAAATGTCGACCGCTGGCGCGCGCCCTATGTCAAGGACACCGACGCGCGCACGCTTGCCGATGTGATTGAGGGAGCCGACATCTTTCTTGGCCTGTCGGCCGCCGGCGTTCTGAAGCCGGACCTGTTGAAACTGATGGCCGACCGGCCGCTGATCATGGCGCTCGCCAACCCCGTCCCCGAGATCATGCCGGAAGAGGCCCGCGCGGTCAGGCCCGACGCGATGATCTGCACGGGCCGCTCCGACCTGCCGAACCAGGTCAACAATGTGCTGTGCTTCCCGTATATTTTCCGCGGCGCGCTCGATTGCGGCGCTTCGGCCATCAACATCGAGATGAAGATGGCCTGCGTGGAGGCGATCGCGTCGCTCGCCCGCGAGGAGGTGTCCGACGTCGCCTCGCGCGCCTATTCCGGCGCGGTGCCGGTGTTCGGCCCCGACTATCTCATCCCTGTCGCTTTCGACCAACGCCTCATCTTGCGCATCGCACCGGCCGTCGCGCGCGCCGCGATGGCAACCGGCGTCGCGACGCGTCCGATCGAAGACATGGACGCCTATGAGGACCGGCTGAACCGCTTTGTCTACCGGTCGGGCTTCGTGATGAAGCCGGTCTTTGCCGCGGCCAAGTCGGCGGCAAAGAAGCGCGTCATCTTCGCCGAGGGCGAAGATGAGCGCATCCTGCGCGCGGCCCAGGTGTTGATCGAGGAAGGCACGGCGGTGCCGCTGCTGATCGGCCGCCCGAATGTGGTGGATGTGCGCCTGCGCCGCTATGGCCTGCGCATCCGGCCTGGCGTCGATTTCGCGTTGACCAACCCGGAAGATGATCCGCGTTACCGCGAGTATGTCGATCTGATGCTGGCGCGCACCGGCCGCCAAGGGATAACGCCGGAGGCGGCGCGCACACTGGTGCGCACCAACAACACCGTCATCGCCAGCCTTGCGCTGTTGCGCGGTGACGCCGATGCCATGATCTGCGGGTTGGAGGGCCGATACGAACGGCATCTGAGACTGGTCAATCAGATCATCGGCAAGACGCCGGAAGCCGCGGATCTGTCAGCGCTTTCCATGCTGATCACGCAGCGCGGCGCTATCTTCATGACGGACACCTATGTCACGGTGGAGCCGTGTGCGGAGGAAATCGCCGAGATGACCGTGCTCGCCGCGCAGGCGATCCGCGCTTTCGGCATCGAACCGCGGGCAGCGCTCGTCTCGCATTCCAATTTCGGTTCACGCGACTCGGCATCCGCGGCAAAGATGCGCAAGGCCGCCGACATCCTGCGCAGGCGTGGCGTCGATTTCTCTTTTGACGGTGAAATGCACGGAGACAGCGCGTTGTCGCCAGAACTGCGCAACCGCGTGCTGCCGGGGTCCACGCTGGCTGGCGAGGCCAATTTGCTGGTCTTTCCCAATCTCGACGCGGCCAACATCACGCTGAACGTGCTGAAACAGATGACGGATGGCCTGCATGTCGGACCGGTCCTGCTTGGCGCGGCCCTGCCTGCCCATATCCTGACGCCCTCTGTCACCTCGCGCGGCGTGGTGAACATGGCCGCGGTGGCGGTTGTCGAAGCGAGCCGGGCCGAGATCGCACGGCTCGGCGTATGATGTTAAGGATTTGTTGACGTTAAGCCTAATCATCGTTCATTCTGGCTTCATCATCGATCTGGCTGTATGAGCGCGAGGCGGCACAAAGCGGCCGCATCCCAGATCATGAATGCACGCCGGGGCGACAATGATGCGTATCCGCATGCTTTTGCTTGCTGTGCTGACAGGCGCGACACTGTTCGCAGGCCCGGCCTTGGCCAATCGCGGCGAATGCCGTTCCCTGCAATTGCAAATCGACACGGCTCCGCGCGGTGGCGGCGGCAACGGCGCCCAGGCTCAGAAATTCGCACGGGCCATCGAGGCGCAAAAGGGCCAGATCGCCAAGGCGAAATCTCAGATGCGCCGCCTGCGGTGCGGCGGCAGTGTCATCACGCTGGGTTCTGGCAGCAATGCAGGCAATTGCAACAAGCTGAACGGCGCGTTGCGCTCGATGAACGCCAATCTGGCCAAGCTCAATGCGCAATACAAGAAACTGTCGGGCGGGGGCGGCGGCAACCAGCGCCAGGTTCTGCGCGCACGCTACAAGGCGCTCGGCTGCGACAAGCCGGATGACGGCACGATGGTCATCGCAGGCGCCCCGCGTGACAATGGCATTGCAGCATTCTTTGGCCTGACGCCGAAGGAGAAGAGGGAAACCAAGCCCAAAGGTGAGGCCAAGAGCGACATCAAGCGCGAGCGCCGCAAGATCGTCGACGAACTGAAAATTCCCGGCCTTGATTTTGCCGGCGACACGTTCCGGACGCTTTGCGTGCGCACCTGCGATGGCTATTATTTCCCGATTTCCTTCTCCACAACCAAGGACAACTTCAAGCGCGACCTGACGGCGTGCGAAAGCATGTGCCCCGGCACCGCGGTGCAATTGTTCATGCACAAGGTGCCGGAAGAGGAATCCGAAGACATGGTGAGCGAGGCGGGCGAGCCCTACAAGGCGATGAGCTACGCCTTCGCCTATCGCCGCGACGGCGTCTCCAGCGACCCGGCCTGCAAATGCAACAGCGTGGCCGGCATGCAGATCGTCAACAACGGCACGGCGGAAGGCGGCATTGCCGGGGACGCCGAAGCGGACCGCCTTGCATCGGTTGGCGTGATCCCTATGCCACGCGCCGATGCGCTGATTGACCCGCAAACCCGCGCTGACATGGCTGGCCGCTTTGATGACGCAGAGATTGCAGAAGTTCTGGGGGCGCGGACTGCGCGCCTCCCGGACAATGAGAATGTCAGGGTCGTCGGGCCAATATTCCTGCCCGACCCATCAGGGGCAATAGATCTGCAAGCTCCGGTCCGGCCGCTCGTCCGGTGAGAGCAAGGCGAAGCGGCATGAACAGCGCCCTGCCCTTTCGACCCGTTGCCGCCTGAACGGCCTTCGTCCACAACCCCCATGTCGCGTGATCCGGCTCGCCTTCGGGCAGCAGGTCAAACGCGGCGCACGCAAAAGCACGGTCGTCGTCGGTCAAAGCTTCGGCGTCATCCGGCATCGCGGACAGCACGCCCCACCAGAACGCGGCATCGGCGACCTTGGCGCAATTGCGCCTGACCGACAGCCAGAACGCCTCCGCCTTGGGTCCGGCAATGCCAAGCACCGCCAGCCGACCGGCGACGGCCTCGAACGGCTTTGAATGCAGCAGCGCCGCCGTCATCGCATCGAGATCGGCCGGATCGAACTTCGACGATGACTTGCTGACATGATCGAGCCGGAAATGCGCAGCGAGCGCGGGCATGTCGGCCATCGGCTCAATGGCTTCGGAGGTGCCGGTGAGCACGGCGAGCGAGGCAACAGCCATCGGCTCATGCCCGGCTTCCGCCAACGAGCCGATCGACAAGGCCCCCGTGCGCTTGGACAGCCCCTCGCCAGATGCCGTTGTCAGCAGATTGTGATGTCCGAACGCAGGCGCGCCGCCCGCCAATGCATTGAAGATGGCGATCTGCACAGCGGTGTTGGTGACATGGTCGCTGCCGCGCACGATGTGGGTGATGCCCATCTCGATGTCGTCGACGACGGAGGGCAGCGTGTAGAGCCAGGTGCCATCCTCACGCTGCAAGACAGGGTCGGACAGCGAAGCGAGGTCGACCGTCTGCCGGCCGAGCACCATGTCGTCCCAATGCACCTCGGTGCGCTTGGGTTTGAACGGATCGCTGTCAAAATTCGGCAGCAGGAAACGCCAATGCGGTCTGCGCCCTTCGGCCTCAAATGCCGCCCGTTGCGCGTCCGTCAGCTTCAAGGCCTCTCGGCCATAGACAGGCGGAAGCTTGCGCCCGAGCAGGATCTTGCGCTTGAGTTCCAGCTCTTCGGCTGTCTCATAGCAGGCGTAAAGCAGCCCAGCCTTCTTCAGCCGCCCTGCCGCCGCCTCATATCGGTCAAACCGCTTCGACTGCCACTGCACCTCATCCGGCCTGATGCCGAGCCAGGCAAGATCCCGCAGGATCGCGTCGGCATACTCAACCTTGGAGCGGGCCACGTCCGTGTCATCATAGCGCAGGATGAAACGCCCGCCGCGCCGCAGCTTCAACAGCCAGTTGAACAGTGCTGTGCGCGCATTGCCGATATGGATGTAACCGGTCGGCGACGGCGCAAAACGGACGGTGACGGGAGCGGGATCATTCGTGATGTCGTTCATCGCCTGCGACTAGCGCGGGCAGCCAACCGAGGCAAGCCGAAGCGGGCTGCGTTGACTCTCAATCAGTCAGCGTCAATCCTGTGCCCGGCAATGGAGGACAGGATGGGCCGGTTCGCTCGAATACTGACAGTCACAGCCGCAGCACTTGTCGGCCTTGGCGCGACACCTGCGACAGCATCGCCCGGTTTCGATTTCGTCTGCCCGGCGTCGACGGACATCAAGCAGATCTCGTTCAGCGAGGATTGGCAAACCGCCTTCGTCGATCTCGCATCGGGTCCGGTCGAAATCGCGGCAACCGGCAGGCCGCTGCAAGTGGGGGAGTTCGAGTTCGAGGGAAGCGGCCTGTCCTTCCGGGGCTTTCTCCCGGAGGGGACGCTGTTCCGGGAGTCCGGACAAGGCACGCAGTGCCATCAAAGCAAGGAATCGCAGCAGGCGCTCGCCTTGTATGGCAATGACGCCCCCGGCATCTGGCCCGCGCACCGCGCCGCTGGCAAAGGTTCAGCCAACATCCGCGCCAAGCCTGATGCGACATCGAAGCGGGTGGCTTCGCTTCCGATGCAATCGGATGTCACTATCCTGCGCAATTCCGGTGCGTTCAGCGACGGGTTTTTCTGGTTCGAGATCGAATATGCGCCGGGAAAGACCGGCTTCATGTGGGGTGCCTTGCTGTGCACCGATGACGAGGCGCAAGACCTCCAGGCAACGCTGCGACGCTGCTGATCAGGCCTGTCTGTCCCTGAACCGGTTGGTGATCGGGTAGCGCCTGTCCCGCCCAAAGGGCTTGCGGGTGATCTTCACGCCCGGCGCGGATTGGCGGCGCTTGTATTCGGCGAGGTAGAGCAGATGTTCCACCCGCTCCACTGTCACCCTGTCATGGCCGCGCGCGATGATCTCGGCGACGCCCATCTCGTTTTCGACAAGGCATTCCAGAATGTCGTCGAGCACGGGATAGGGCGGCAGCGAATCCTGATCGGTCTGGTTGGGCCGCAACTCCGCCGATGGCGCCTTGTCGATGATGTTCTGCGGGATCACCTTTCCTGACGGTCCGAGCGCGCCGGGCGGCACGTTGCCGTTACGCCAGCGCGCCAGCGCGTAGACCTGCATCTTGTAGAGGTCCTTGATCGGGTTGTAGCCGCCATTCATGTCGCCATAGAGCGTGGCGTAGCCGACGCTCATCTCGCTCTTGTTGCCGGTCGTCACCACCATGGAGCCGAACTTGTTCGACACCGCCATCAACAGCGTGCCGCGCGCGCGGCTTTGCAAATTCTCCTCGGTGATGCCTGCCTTCGTGCCAGCAAAGATCAGATTCAAAGCATCGAGAAACCCTTCCACCGGCTTGAAAATCGGCACGATTTCGTAAGCACAGCCGAGCGCTTTCGCACACGCCTCAGCATCGGCAAAAGAATCCGCCGAGGTGTATTCATAGGGCATCATGATGCAGCGCACGCGCTCCTCGCCCAGCGCATCGACCGCCATCGCCGCGCACACGGCGGAATCGATGCCGCCCGAAAGCCCAAGAACGACGTCCTTGAAGCCGTTCTTGTTGACATAGTCGCGCAGGCCAAGAACGCAGGCGCGCCAATCGGCTTCCGCGCCCTCCGGCACGATCGCCTTCGGCCCATCGTCACAGCGCCAGCCGCCCGCCCCGCGCCGCCAGACCGAAACAGAAACCTGCTCCTCGAACTGGCTCATCTGGAAGGCAAGGCTATGGTCGGCGTTGACGGCGAAGGATGCGCCGTCGAACACCAGTTCGTCCTGCCCGCAAATCTGGTTGGCATAAAGCAGCGGCAAGCCGCTCTCGATCACCTGCCGGATCGCAACCTGGTGGCGCACATCCTGTTTCTCGCGGAAATAAGGAGAACCGTTCGGCACCAGCAGAATCTCCGCGCCGGTTTCGGCAAGCGTCTCGCAGACACCCATGTCGCCCCAGATGTCCTCGCAGATCGGCACACCGACGCGCACGCCGCGGATCATGACCGGGCCCGGCATCTCGCCTGCATGGAACACACGTTTTTCATCGAACTCGCCATAGTTCGGCAGGTCAACCTTGTGGCGCTCGGCGGTCACCCTGCCGCCATCCATCACCATCACGCCATTGTGGCGCTTGCCATTGCGGGCGACAGGCACGCCGATGATGATTGCAGGGCCGCCATCGGCGGTGTCCTTGGCCAGATCGTCCGCTGCCGCCATGCAGGCGGCGAGGAAGGCGGGCTTCATCACGAGGTCTTCCGGCGGATAGCCCGACAGGAACAATTCCGTGAACAGGATGATGTCGGCCCCCTGCCGCGCCGCATCGGCACGCGCCGCGCGCGCCTTGGCAAGGTTGCCCTTGATGTCGCCAACCGTCGGGTTCAATTGCACGGTGGCGATGCGGAGGATGTCGGGTGCGATGTCGCTCATGATCGCGCAGGCTTAGCGCGGTGGCGCACGCGCTTCAATGAGCGCGATTGTTCCGGTTACGCTGCCGCCTTCACGCCGAAAGCGTAATGATCATAGGCAAAGAACCCGGCTTGCAGCGAATGATGCAGGCGCAGACCCGCCGCCCCCTCGCCCGCCGCGCCGAGCGCGGCGAAGAATGGCATGAAATGCTCGGCTTCCGGATGGTTTTCGCGTGCGAAGGGTGCGGCCCGCTCCAGCAGCGCGTCCACATCGCCCGCCTGAATTTTTGCCGCAACCCATGCCACGAATTCGGCTGACGCCTTGTCGATCATCGCATCAAAGCCTGCGTCACGCCCGCGCATGAAGAAGCCGCGCAGATTGTGCGTCACATGGCCGGAGCCGAGGATGAGCACGCCCTCATCGGCAAGCGGGGCGAGCGCCCGGCCGATGGCGAAATGGTGCCGCGCATCGCGCGACGGATCGACCGACACCTGCACCACCGGGATGTCTGCTTGCGGAAACGCGAGGATCAGCGGGTTCCACGTGCCATGGTCGTAGCCGCGCTTGTCGATTCGCGCTGGCTCAAGCCCTGCTTCAGCAAGCAAGGTCAGCGCGCGTTCAGCCACGTCCGGCGAACCGGGCGCGCGGTAGACCATCCGGTAAAGTTCCGGCTCGAAGCCGCCGAAATCATAGATCATGCCAGGCGCGGGATCCGTGACAACCGCCACGCCCGCATGCTCGAAATGGGCCGAGACGACGATGATGGTCTTCGGTTTTTCGGGCAGCGCATGAGCCAGCCGCGCAAGGAAATGCCGGGCCGGCAGATCGCTCAGCACGATGTTGGGCGCACCATGGGAAATGAACAATGAGGGCATGCGCGGCATGGCGTTCTCCTGTTGCACTGCGCATATCAACGGGATGTCGTTCACGCGAGACCCTAAAAACGCCGAACAGCGTTCAGTCTCCGGCGACAATCACATCCGGCGAGGAGGCCGGAAACTGCGGCAAACCATCCGATATCTCGTAATAGTCGCCCTTGTCGGCAACAAAAATGTGATGCGAGGCCATGAGGCCAGACGGCGTGTCAAACGCCCCCGCATTGATCGATGTGTAATCAAGCTTGCGATGTTTCCAGAACATCACCGAACCGCACTGTGAACAGAAGCCGCGTCTGGCATCGCTGCTGGCATCAAACCAAGTCAGGTGCCCGCCACCGTCGATGGTCAGTCGGTCGTCGGGAACATTCGTCGAGGCAAAATGGTGGCCGCTTTGACGGCGACACTGCGTGCAATGGCAATAGACCACGCCGCGCAGCGGGCCTTCGGCTTCAAAGCGCACTGCGCCGCACAGACACCCTCCTCCATGAACCCGCCCCTCATGGATCTGCGTCATTTTCCCTCTCCTGCTTGGTTTTGCAAACAATGGCCCCACATCGATGCTTGAGCTGCTGAGCCACCCTTTCCGAAAGCTGGTACCATGATGTTTCCGCGCCGCTTCCCCGCTCGTGTGATTGGCAGCCTTGCAATATTCGGCGCGCTCGCCGTTGGCAGCATGCCCGCGTTGGCCTTCGAGCGGATGATGTCGCGCGAGGCATGGGCGGCGATGCAGGAAAACCGCCTCATCCTTGTCGATGTGCGGCGTCAATCGGAATGGAAACAGACCGGGGTCGCGCCGGGTGCGATCACGCTGACGATGGGATCCGATGGGTTCTATGAGCGTCTTGAAGCCATCGCCGCTGAAAACCCCGGCAAGGCCATCGGTCTCATTTGCGCGGCCGGTGGCCGCTCGACAGCCGTCGCCCGTGAACTGGAAGCGCGCGGGTTGAAACAGGTTGTCGATGTCGATGACGGCATGCTCGGCGGCCTTCGATCGACGGGCTGGATCGAGGCGGGACTGCCGCGCGTCCCTTGGGTGGAGTGATCGGCTGCCGGACGTGACGCGCGCAGCGGATTTCCGCCAACGCCCGCCGGCACCAAGACACGCCGTGACTCACTCCTCGTCGTCGTCGTCCTCGACCTTGCCTTTCAATGATTTGAGCTTGGCAAAAACCGAATCGGCGTCAAGCTCCTCGTCATCCTCGCGCGGTTTCGGCGCCGGTGTCTCCAGGATTTGCGTCTGGGCCGCAGGCAACAGGGTCGCGCCTGCATCGGCGACGCGCGGCGCATCCTTGGATGCCTTGCGGACCGCCGCATCGAGCTCGATCTGCGTGCACAGGCCAAGGGCCACAGGGTCCATTGGCGTCAGGTTAGAGGAGTTCCAATGCGTGCGTTCCCGCACCTGCTGGATCGTCGACTTGGTCGTGCCAAGCAGTTTGCCGATCTGGCTGTCCTTCAGTTCCGGATGGTTGCGCACCATCCACAAGATCGCGTTCGGCCGGTCATGCCGCTTTGTGACAGGGGTGTAGCGCGGGCCCTTGCGCTTTGAGCCTTGCGGGATGCGCACCTTCGGGTCGGCCAGCCGCAACTTGGCATTGGGGTCATTTTCGCAGCGGCGGATTTCATCGCGTGTCAATTGGCCGTTGCCCGTCGGGTCCATGCCGCGGATACCTTGCGCAAATTCGCCATCGGCGATCGCCGCGATTTCCAGCACATGCATGCCGCAGAATTCCGCGATCTGCTCGAACGACAGGGCCGTGTTGTCAACCAGCCAGACAGCGGTGGCTTTCGGCATCAGGGGAAGATTGGCCATCTCATGTTCTCCGGGACGCTGACGTCCGTTGTTGGCAAAACCTCTCGCTCGCCCGCTTTCCCGGAGCGGACGGTGGCAGGCCACCAAGTGAAGGGAAGATGAAGGGGAGATAGCCGTGTTTCGGCAAAACCACAAGGGAGAGGATGCCCGGCCTTGCGCAATCCGGCACCCTTTGCCCGCCCGTCCACTCGCGGTTGCTCGCCTCGACGGGCGCGCAAAGCAGTTCAGAAGCCATGCCGCAACGCGCTTGCAGCCCGCGGGGCATCCGCCAACAGGGTCTTGTCAGGAGAAGCCGCATTGGCTAAAGCCACCCCGCCCGCGACCAAGGCACCGACGGAGAGGTGGCAGAGTGGTCGATCGCACCGCACTCGAAATGCGGAGTACCTTTACGGGTACCGGGGGTTCAAATCCCTCCCTCTCCGCCATATTCTCAGCATAAACATCGGAAAAACAACGATAATTTCTGGACAGCCGGTTTCTCAGTCCA
>JALOTE010000021.1 GCA_025458045.1 Rhizobiaceae bacterium | reverse complement strand
AGTCTATGAAGCGCCCAACTCGCGCTTCATCGCCGATTTCATCGGCTCGGTGAACACGTTTGAAGGCACTGTGGCGAAAGCCGGATCGAGCATGGAGATTGCCGCCAAGGCAGGTTTCACCATCGCTTCGTCCAATGGTTCGGACGCGGCGGCGGGGTCGACGGTGTGGTTCGCCATCCGTCCGGAGAAGATGAAGATTTCGGCCAGCAAACCCAAGGATGCGGCCACCAATGCCGTCGAGGGTGAAGTTTGGGACATCGCCTATCTCGGCGACATGACGACCTACAATGTGAAACTCGCCGACGGCATGGTGGCGAAGGTCGCGACCGTCAACGCCTCGCGCAGTGCTGCCGAACCGCTGACCTGGGGTGACCGCGCCTGGCTGTCTTTTGCGCCGGATGCCGGCATCGTGCTGACACGGTGAGGGGCGCGCCATGAGCCGAAACCTGCTGGGCGCGATGCTCAAACGGATCGTCATCCTCGTGCCCTACACGTGGCTGCTGGTCTTTTTCCTCATTCCGTTCCTGATCGTCTTCAAGATCTCGTTTTCGACGGCCGAGATCGCCATGCCGCCTTATTCGCCGGTGTTTGAATGGGCGGACGGGCTTGCAGGCTGGTGGGAGAAGGCGAAGGAATTTTCCTTCGACAATTACCTGTGGATCGCCGACGACCCGCTCTATCGCAACGCCTATCTGACCAGCGTCTGGATCGCGGGAACGGCCACGCTCTTCACTCTCTTGATCGGCTATCCGTTGGCCTATGGCATGGCGCGCGCGCCGCATTCGCTGCGGCCCATCTTGCTGATGCTGGTGATCCTGCCGTTCTGGACCTCGTTCCTCATCCGCGTTTACGCTTGGATCGGCATCCTCAAGCCCGAGGGCCTGCTCAATCAGGTGCTGATGGCGCTGGGCTTGATCAACGAGCCCTTGATCATCATGGGCACCAATTCGGCGATCTATGTCGGCATCGTCTATTCCTATCTCCCGTTCATGGTGCTGCCGATCTATGCGACGCTTGAGAAAATGGACGGCTCTCTGATCGAGGCCGCGCAGGATCTGGGCTGCACGCCCATTTCGGCGTTCTGGAAAATCACGCTGCCGCTTTCCATTCCGGGCATCATCGCCGGCTGCATGCTGGTGTTCATTCCGGCGGTCGGCGAATTCGTGATCCCGGACCTGCTGGGCGGTTCGCAAACGCTGATGATCGGCCGCACGCTGTGGATGGAATTCTTCGCCAACCGCGACTGGCCCGTCTCTTCGGCGGTTGCCGTGATCCTTCTTCTCATCCTTGTCGTGCCGATCGCGTGGTTCCAGAATTATCAGGCCCGCCAGACCGAGAAGGGCCGCTGACATGCTGAAATGGACACGCTTCAACATCGCGTCAGTGGTGCTCGGCTTTGCGTTCCTCTATTTGCCGATCGTCATCCTGATCATATTCTCTTTCAATGAATCGCGTCTGGTCACCGTCTGGGGCGGTTTCTCGACCAAGTGGTATGGCGAACTGTTCCGCAATCAGGGGCTGATGGACGCCTTCTGGGTCACCATCCGCGTGGCGCTCCTTTCTGCCACGGTTGCAACCGTGCTCGGCACGCTCGCCGCGCTGGCGCTCAACCGGTACACGCGCTTTCGCGGCCGCATCCTGTTTTCCGGCATGGTCTATGCGCCGCTGGTCATGCCGGAAGTGATCACCGGCCTGTCGCTGCTGCTGCTGTTTGTCGCCATCGGCTTTGATCGCGGCTTCTGGACGGTGACGCTTGCCCACATCACTTTCACCATGTGTTTCGTGTCGGTTGTCGTGCAATCGCGCCTTGTCACATTCGACCAGTCGCTGGAGGAGGCGGCAATGGATTTGGGCGCGCCGCCGGTAAAGGCCTTCTTTGCCGTCACGCTGCCGATCATCGCCCCGGCCGTGATCGCGGGCTGGATGCTCGCCTTCACGCTGTCGCTGGATGATCTGGTGATCGCGAGCTTCGCGTCCGGCCCCGGCGCCACAACGCTGCCCATGAAGATCTATTCGCAGGTGCGCCTTGGCGTCACCCCGGAGATCAACGCCGCCTGCACCATCCTGATCGCATTCGTGGCCGTTGGAGTGATTGCGGCCTCCATTGTGCAGAAGCGCAACGAGGTGCAGCGGGTCAGGGATGGGTGCAGCGGGTCAGGGATGAGCAGGCCGCAGCGCGCGGCTGAGCGCGCAAATTGGCAACAGCGCGCGGCTGAGCGCGCAAATTGGCAACAGCGCGCGGTGGAATCCGTGGCAGCCCGATGATCCGAACCGCGCCTTTTCGAGGCGGTCTTTGTTCCTTCGTGCTACCCGCATCAAGTGCGGGGCAAGCTCAAGCTTTTTGCCTTCATGGTGAGGTGCGACCCTCGGACTTGATCCGAGGGGAGCCTCGAACCGGAAGGCAAGAAACACCTCAGCATGAAGGGGGAAAGCCAAGAACTGTCTTGAAGCTGCTTCGGGGGCACCGTTTGCAAACAGTCAATGTGACTGCAAGGCGATGTTTGAAGTGAGCCGCTCAGTCCCGTGCGCGGGGCGGGCGCAGAAGCGCCAGCACGAACCACGCGGGCAGGATGATGATCGAGCCGAGCAGGATGTTGGGCAGAGCCCACGCCCAGCCTTGAGCCAGCAACTCAAGAATGCGTTCCTGTGACAGGCCGGCCATCGCCAACAGGTCATTGGCGGAAAGGTCAAGCGCGCTCATCGCCGCCCCGGCCAGAAGCGACGCAAGGATGATCTTGAAAAGGCCGAGCCAGAACTGGAACACGGGGGCCGCGCGATCGGTTTTGAGGGCAACTCAAGCGGAAACAACCGTTTCACTGTGCCAAAACAGGGTTAACGCCGCCTTTCAAGCCGCTCTTACGGCTGTGTAGCTGGCCGCTGGACCGGGCCGATCATGGCCTGGTCGCGCGTGCCGCTGATGAGGAACGGCAAGGTGCGCGCGACACCATCGCCCGCCGCAGGATGGTTGGCCTCCAGCGAGACCGCCCCCGACAGGGCGATTGCGTCCTGACCGAGCGTGTAGGTTCCGCCAAGCCGGATTGTTGCGCGCGGCAGGCCGGCGCGGAATTTGCTGATTGTGAGCGTGCCTTGCGCCAATTCGCCTTCCGCCAGCATTTCGGCAAATGGCAGTGACCCGGAAGAAGCGCGCTGCACGGGCGTGCTTTGTCCGGCCGCGAGCGCGCTGATCACTGCCCCGAAATCGAGCCCGCTGACGGTGCCGCTGCCCGCATAGAGCTTGAGCGTGCCCTTGGCTGCCTGCGGGAATTCACTGAACGCCAGAGCCGGTCCGTTGAGGATCGCAGAGAGAGCGACGCGCGTGGAAACGCCTGCAAACCATGGCGCGCCGCCGGCTGCGAGCGCGACCGTGTCAAGGTTCTCGGCCAGAAGCCTCAGTTCCATGCGGGCAGGCTCGGCCGTCCTGTCGATTTTCAGGGCGACCTGCGTTGTCCCGCCAAACAAGGCGGCATTGTTGATGTCGACCGATACCATGTCGGGGCGCGCTCGCGTTGTTGCGGCCAATTCGCGCAGCACCACATCCCCCAATTCGGCGCGGCTGGCGGAAATGCGCAAGTCGAGGTCGAGCGGCTGGCGCTGTTGCGGCAATGTGTCGAGCGATCCTCCGGCCTGTCCCGCGACGCTGAGCGAGGCGGCAAATGCGGCAAGGTCGAGCGTGTCGAAGTCGAGCGTGCCGGCAACGGAAACAGGGTCTTCGCTGGGCAGGACGGTCAGGGCGCCGCGCCCGTCGCTGGTGCCGAACCGTCCGGAAAGGTCGCTGAATTGCCACTTCAACCCGTCAACCGCAACCGTCCCGGAAAGCGTCAGCGGCGCGTCCGCCCCGCCATAGGGCGCGGCGATGCGCTGCCATGCAAGCGCCTGCGCGACCGATCGGGTGTCAAGGGTGAAGTCGCCGGAAATCAGCGGCGGCGTGCCGAAGCTGCCGCGCCCCGAGAAGTCGGCTGCGTGTCCGTCCGCCTTGAGCGTGGCGGACAGGCCGGTTTCCCCGCCGGCCAGCGCCATCATCATGTCGTCGACCGTGATCTCGACCGCGATCATTTCACCCCGCCAGCGTGCTGTCAGAACGCCGCTGATCGAGCGGTCGAGCGTTGGCGTCTCAAGCGTCAGATCGATGGCATCAAGCAGCGTGGTTTGCGTCCCATCCGCGTCGCGGGCGACAATCACCCCGTCACTGAGCCTGATCGTGGGCGGCAGCAATCCGCTGCCCTCCGGCATTGCCAGCGCGCCATTGCTCTCGCGCGAAAGGCGTGCCAATGCCACCGCTGCAAACAGACGGGAGCCGCTCCCGACCGGAAGCCTCCATTGATCTCCGGTCGCGCCGACGACGAGAGCGACGCCTTCAAGCGTCAGTGTCCTGATCTCCGCTTGGCCAAACAGCGCCGCCCAGGGTGACAGCGTCACGGTCATGCGGCGGGCGGTCAACAGCGGGTTGGCGTCGCCAGTGTCCTGCCAATCATGCAATGCGACGCCGCGCAGTGTCACCCCAAATGACGGAAACGCGGCAATCTCGGGGGTCAGCGCCACGCTCAGGCGGTGCCCGGACATGCGCCCCAGCGCTTCCTTGATGGCCGCGCCAGACAACAGAGCGTGGCGGGACTGGGCGGCCAGCCATGCCGCACCGCCCAAAGCCGCAAGCATCAATGCCACGCCTGCCGCAACGAAGAGCCAGCGCCTTCTCATGGCCAACGCCTGAGGGCAGCGCTGTCGTGCCTACGCCTGTGTGCAAAGTTGCCGAACCGCTTCATGCGGCTTCGTTAGCATCGAAGGCAGCGGCCTCCAACCGGTTGGCGCGGCTTGGCGGCACCACAATGGTTAACCGGATATGACCGCCGAAATTTACCGCGATCCGCAACCGCCCCCCGATCATGAGAAGTTGAACGATCCCGGCAAGCTTTGGTGAAGGTTCCGGCGGCAAGGGTGGGCCAACCGCGCGAGGACGCTTTCTTCCGCCCTTTTGCACTCCGGTTGGTTTGAACAGTTTGCAGATTGGCCCGGCGCAAGCCGGGCTTTTTTTTGCCTGGCGATTTCGCGGGTGAAGCGCAGGCTTCCAAATCCTGACAATCCGGGTAAACATTCGCCATGCTCCAGCGCACCTCTGACATGCCCGCGCGGCCAATTGCGCGCGGTTCCACCGAATGGCCGGCACCGCTTCTCGTCGCAGCGTGCGTGCTGATTGCGGGGGCCGTCGCGCTGCCCATGGTCATGGCGGCGCTTGCGGCCTTGACGGGAACATGGGCAACCGCCGCATCATTGATGCAAACCTTGATCCCGCGCGCGGCGCTGACGACGTTTGTGCTGGTGCTGCTGGTCGGCACGGGTGTAGCCATTGTCGGCACCATATCCGCGTGGCTTGTCACGCAGTGTCGCTTCCCTGGCGTGCGCGTGCTGGAAATCGCGCTCGCCCTGCCGCTCGCCTTTCCCGCCTATGTGATGGCCTATGCCTATGGCGTGTTCCTGGACTATCCCGGCCCGGTGCAAACCGCATTGCGCGCCGTCACCGGCTGGGGGCCGCAAGACTATGTGTTCCCGTCCATCCGCTCCACCGGTGGAGCGGCCCTGCTGCTGACCATCGTGCTTTACCCCTATGTCTATCTGCTGGCGCGGGCGGCGTTCCTGCGCCAGTCGCGCCATGCCTTTCTGTGCGCCCGCACGCTTGGCGCGTCACCATGGCGGGCCTTCACCACAGTCAGCGTGCCGATGGCGCGGCCGGCCATTGCGGCCGGCGTGGCGCTGGCGCTGATGGAGACGGTCGCTGATTTCGGCACCGTCGCCCATCTCGGCGTGCAGACCTTCGCGACGGCCATCTATCAGGCGTGGTTCTCGATGGGCGACCGTCCGGCGGCGGCGCAACTGGCGCTGTGCCTGCTCATCGTGGCGTTGGTCCTGCTCGGGCTGGAGCGGTCGCAGCGCGGGCAGGCGAAACATCATGATGCGGCACGGCGTCTTCGGCCTGCAGAACCGTTCGAGTTGAAAGGCACGGTGGCCGTTGCCGCATTCGCGGCTTGCGCGCTGCCGGTTCTGCTCGGCTTCATCCTGCCGGTCGGGATTCTGCTCTCGATGGCAGCTGGCTCGGACCAGAGCCTCACCGCGCCGCGCTTTCTTGGCTATGCTGCCAATTCCGTCTGGTTGGCCGGTCTGGCGGCGGCGGTGACGGTGTGTGCCGCCGTCATTTTGAGCCTTGCCCGCCGATTTCTCAGGTCACGCCCTGTCGACACCTCACACCGCATGGCGGGCCTCGGCTATGCCGTGCCAGGCGGCGTGATCGCGGTTGGCTTGCTGGTGCCATTTGCCGCTTTCGACAACTGGCTTGATGGGGTGTCGCGGGATCTTTTCGGGATCTCGACAGGCTTGCTGTTCACCGGCTCGGTCACGCTCCTGGTCTTTGCCTACATGGTTCGCTTTCTCGCGCCGGCCTTGGGGGCGTTGGAGTCCGGCTATGACACGATCCGCCCCAATCTTGACCGAGCAGCCCGCCTGCTTGGCAGCGGTCCCGGCGAGGTCGTGCGGCGCATCCATCTGCCGCTGATGACGACCAGCCTGATGACGGCCGCACTCATCGTCTTTGTCGATGTCATGAAGGAATTGCCGGCAACGCTCATCATGCGTCCGTTCAACTATGACACGCTCGCCGTCCATGCCTACCGGCTTGCCGCCGATGAGCGGCTGGCCGATGCGGGCCTGCCGTCTTTGGTGATCGTGGCGTTCGGCCTCTTGCCCGTCATACTGCTCTGCCGGACAATTGCCTCAGGCGGCAATGCCGATCTCCCCTTGGCGGATGAATAAGCCGCGACGATCAGTTTCGACAAACCAAAAAAGGGCCGCCGACCCAACGGACGGCGACCCGGAAATTCCGGTGAGGCGGCCGGAAAACCAACCTTACTTGAAGCCCACGGCGTTCCAGATCTCCTGCGCTTTCGCTTGGTTCTTGCCATAGACCGCCACATTGACCGGTTCCGACTTGAACGTGCCAAGCTGCTGGATCGGCGAATCCGTCGTCACGCCCGCCACGACCGGATACTCGTCATTGCCGTCGGCGAAGTATTTCTGCGCGCTTTCTGATGCGAGATATTCGAGGAACTTGATCGCATTGTCCTTGTTGGGGGCATTGGCGGCAACGCCGGCGCCGGAAATGTTGACATGCGTGCCGCGGTCCTCCTGATTGGGGAAAACGACGCCGATCCGGTCCTTGGCCTCGACAGCCCATTCCTCGCCTTTGCGCAGCGCGCGGCCCCAATAATAGGAGTTGGCCAGCGCGATCTCGCAGCCGCCTGCGGCAACAAGCTTGATCTGGTCGGTGTCGCCGCCTTCCGGTTCGCGCACCAGATTGTCTTTCAGGCCCTGCGCCCAGCTTTTCGCCGCTTCCTCGCCCTTGGTCTCGATGATCGCTGCCAGCAATGACAACTGGTAGATGTTGGTTGCCGAACGCACGCAGACCTTGCCCTTCCATTTCGGGTCAGCCAGTTCCTCATAGGTTTTCGGCGGTTCGTTCACTTTCGTTGTGTCGTAGTAGATGACGCGGGCGCGCATCGAGAACGCATACCAATGCCCTTCCGGCTCGCGCAGTTCCGCTGGGATCGCAGCGTTGAGCACTTCGGACTGGATCGGCTGGAACAGGCCATCCTGCTGGGCCGACCAGATCCGGCCGGCATCGACCGTGATGAAAACGTCAGCGGGCGAGTTGGCACCCTCCGCCTTCAGGCGTTCGATCAGTTCGTTTTCCTTGCCTTCGACGCGGTTGACCGTGATGCCGGTCGCGGCCGTGAAGTCGGAGTAGAGGCGTTCGTCGGTGTCATAATGGCGCGACGAATAGAGATTGACCTCGCCATTGGCGAAGGCGGGAAGAGCCGTCGCTGCCGCCAGAAGACCGGCAAGCCCGGCCAGAAACGATGATCTTTTTTGCATGAACCTCTCCTGTCCGGCGCAAGCGCGCCGCTCATCATGATCGTCAACGGGTTTGAAGCGGGCCTTGGTGAAAGCCCGGTGGAGCGGAGTTATGATAAGATGACTCTTGAGGTCAACTTATCATAACGCTCATTCCGCGCTGTCTGGAACGATTCTCAGCACGTCTATCCCGCCAGCACGCGCGTCGCCGGGAAGGCGATTTCCACCACGGTGCCAAGCCCCGGCGTGGAGTGGATGCGGAATTCGGCCTTGTTGCTCTCGGCAAGCGCCCGCGCGATCGGCAGGCCGAGCCCGGTGCCGGAACTTTCACGATCCGGCCGCAGGCCGGTCTGCCGGTAGGGTTTCAGCGCTTCGCCAAGCGCCGTCTCATCCATGCCGATGCCGGTGTCCCGAACGCGCAATGTCACGGAGCCGTCCGGGTCCTGGGTGGTGGAGACAATGACCTGTCCGCCCGCATCCGTGAAGCGGATCGCGTTGGAAACAAGGTTGAGGATGATCTGTTTCAGGCTGCGCTCATCGGCCACGATGTTGGGAAGCGGCTCGGTCAGGCTGGAGCGCAGCAACACGCGGGCGCGCGCCGCCTGAGGGTGCAGCATGGCCAAGGCTTCGGCGGTCAGCCCGTTCAGGTTCAGGCTGCGGAACTCCATGGCGAGCGCGCCGGCTTCCAGCCGCGAAATGTCAAGCAAATCATTGACCAGTTGCAACACCAGGGTACCCGACGAATGAATGTCTGCGGCGTAAGTCTTGTAGCGGTCATTGGCGAGCGGGCCGAACTGCTCTTTCATCATCAATTCCGAAAATCCGATGATGGCGTTGAGCGGCGTGCGGATCTCATGGCTGATCCGCGCGACAAAATCGCTCTTGTTGGACGACGCGCTTTCAGCGGCGCGCTTTGCGCTGTTCAGCTCCTCTTCGGCGCGCTTGAACGTCGTCAGGTCGCGGATGACGGCGCAAAACCCGTCAGAGGACGCGAGCCGTCCGATGGTGACGAAGATCGGCACGAACCGGCCTTCGCGTTCGCGGCCGATCATTTCGCGCCCGTCATTCAACACGCTGGCGACGCCATTGTCGGTCAGGCCGGAGAGATAATCGCGCGCCGCGCGATGGCTTTCGATTGCCAGCAGCGTGTGGAACGGCTCGCCCTGCACCTCGAATTCATCATAGCCGAACAGTGCTTCCGCCGCATTGTTGAGCGAGCGGATGGTGCCATCGAGTTCCAGCACCACCACGCCATCCGTCGCCGTGTCGAGGATCGCTGTCAGTTCCTCGATCTGGCGCTGTGCTGCATCCAGTTCCGGCGTGGGTTCAAGGGAAGCAGTGGTGATGAGCGCCGGGTCAAGCGAGGGCGAAGGCTCGGCGATCCGCCGCGGTGCGATGGCCAGCATCAATGCCTTGCCGCCGTTCCATGGCACCGATTGCAAGTGCGCATTGATGTCGATCATCCGTCCATCGGCATGACGCAGGCGCATGCCGCGCATGTCGGCGGCGTCGGAACCGGTGTCCTCGCCAAACAGAGCTTCAAGGCCTCCAGCGGCACGCAAAGCCTCAAGGTCTGCGTGACCGGACAAGGCGAGAAACTCCGGATTGGCAAAATGCAGCCCGCTTGCAGAGTAGATCAGCACCGGCAGCGGCAATCGAGCGACAAAGGGGTTGGGTTCGGCATGGTCGGCTCTCTCTTCTTGGGAAGAGGGAGGCGGCGCATCCTGCTCCGGCTGATCCGGGATCAAGCCTTCTGGCACCGCTTGCGGCCCACGACCTTCGGCAATGGCAGGCCCGCCAATGCCGATGCTTTCCGGCAAAGCAGGAACGGGCAAAGCAGGAAGGGGCAAAGCAGGAACCGGCGATGCGAGATCGTTGTCGCTCAACCGGGGCGCGGTCGCCGCGCTTGGCAGTTCGGCATCGTCGGCCGTCGAAAGCGCAGTGTCTGCCGCCGCCGCATTGTCATTGCCCGCCGGAGCGCTGAGCCCGGCGCGCAAACGTTCGCCGATTTCGACGAAAGCTTCTGCTTCCGTTGGTTCCAGGCCGGGCCTCGCATGGGAGTTTGCAGGCGCTGTGTTGTCATCCTGGCCGCGCCTGCCGAAGGTCGGCGCCGGTGCCGGGTCGTCGATCCCTGCGGCGGTCTCTTCCGGCCCAACGGCGGCCATCGGTTGCAGATCCCTAAAACGGGCGATGCCAAAACCCCTGAACCCCTCGAATGCGCGCTCGCGCGAAAATGTCGGCAGGCCGGCCAGTTCCAGTTGCACGGCCTCGCTTCCATCGCCAACCGGCCACAACAGGGTGCGGCCCGACCACATGGCGCGACCGGCAAGCGCCGATGCGACCCCTCCGGTGTCAACCAGGCCATGGCGCGCGATGATGTCGTCAAGGCCAAGGCCCGTCACGGCGTCCGGGGCAAGCCCAAGGGCGGCAAGCAACGCCTCCGACAGGGTCGTGAAACGGCCTTCTGCATCGGTCCGCCAGGCAAAGCGCAATTCGGCGGGCGGTGATGCGTCCTCTGCTGTTGGAGCCGCGTCTTCCGCCACGGCCGGAGCGTCATCCATCACGGCGGGGGCGGACATCATGCCAATGTCGCCCTCATCGCCATCGGGCAGCAGCGGAGAATGGTGGTTGGCGCCGCCCGCAAGGTCGGTTTCGCGTTGCGCGGCGTCCTGCGAAACCGCCATGGCCGGTTCGGACGTCGCAATGGGGTCGCCGATGCTTGCCGGCTCGGTTTCGGGCTGTCCGTCGCCGTCTATGTCCGCCTTGGTGTCCGCGGTATCGTCATCCGCCGGATCAAGCACGACAAACAGGTGCAGACCATCATCGTCGGTCAGCCGCGCCAGCGCGGCGGGCAACATCCCCCGCGAGGTCTGCACCGGGCGTTTCACCAGCCTGTCGCCCTCCGCTTGCGCCTCGCCGATCATGCGGGCGAGATCATCGGGATCGACATCGATGGATGCGAAGCGCTGCGACCTTGCAACAAAGCGCGCGCCGGTCTTGAGGAGCGCGGCATGCGAACCCGCGTCCTCGATCACGTCAAGCGTGTCCCGGCCCGCGCCGCGCGGGTTCATTGCATCCAACGGCACGCGCAGCAGCACGCCATCCTCGCCGCCCGGCAGGCTGATCAGGCGGATGTGCACCGGCAGCAACACGGTCTGCGGCCCGTCGGCAAAGCGCATGTGCAACACCGCGTCATGGCCGTCCTTGGCCGCAACCGAGCGCAATTGCCGCCTTTGCACCTCGTCCAATGCTGAAACGCCGGACAAGGCCTCATCCAGCGCGCCGAGGCCGAAAAGTTCAAGCCCGCCGCCATTGGCCCAGATCACATGCACAAGGTCCGGCGTTGTCACCACAAGGGCATCGCCCGCCGCAAAGCTGCGCCGCACCGGTTCCAGAACCGCAATGTCCACGAAGGGATAGATCGTCATCGCCCGCGTCGCTGCCCAGTTGCACATGCCGCCGGACGGTTCCGGCCGGTTAACAAGCCCTTAATATGGCCAATGCGCCGCGCGGTCCATGCAAGGCGGGCTGCAACCTCATCCGACGGTTAACGCAATGGTGCATTGCAAAATTCATGTTGCAGTGCAGCAAAACCCGTGCTAAGCAGACTCCAGCGGCGGACAGGATGTCGGCCGAAACAAACCGAGAGGATGCCCCCATGGTCAAAGCTGTCAAGACCGAAGCCTTCATGCCCGCCGATGCCGCCGAAATGGCCGACCAGTTCCGCAACTACGCAGAACAGGCGCTCGACCAGTCGCGCGATGCCTATGCCAAAATGAAGGTGTCGATGGAAGATGCGCAGAAGGCCATTGAAGCGACTGTCGAGAAAGTCCAGTCGGCCAATGCCGATCTCGGCCTGAAGGCGATTGCCGCCATCCGCAAATCGACCGACGCCTCGCTGACCCACATGGAAAAGCTGATGGGCGTGAAATCCTTCTCGGCTTTCGTCGAACTCCAGACCTCGTTCCTGCGCGAGCAGACCGAACTGGCTGTCTCGCAGTCCAAGCTTCTCCAGGAAGCCGCCCAGAAAACCGTGACCGAAGTCACGGCTCCGGCCAAGGCCGCCTATGAGAAGGTCGCCAAGGAACTGAAGGTCGCCTGATTTCCCTTTTCGGGCGGTTTCCCTCCCAAACTCCCGCCTGAAATCGTGAAGGGCCGCGTCCTCCCCGCGGCCCTTTCTCTTTTGTGGAACCTGTTCTTGAAATCGTCGGGCTTTGCCCGTATGGCAACGGCGGAAGCCGTGCGGTTGTAGCTCAGTTGGTTAGAGCGCAGGATTGTGGCTCCTGAGGTCGTAGGTTCGAACCCCACCAACCGTACCATTTCCCAATACCCAAAATCGCCACAGAGAAGTAGCTCCTTGATGGGAAGCGCCGCGCCGACAGCCGCGCAGCGCAGCCGGGCCGTCACGGGTCCGGAACGTCGGACAGCGCCTGTTGCAGGCGCGGACACAGTGGAGAATGACCATGAAGACAATTTTCGCAGCCATTGTCGGCATCGTGCTTGGCTATGCCGGTTCGGGTTTCCTGCCGCTGGAGCAACTGAAGAACGCACTTTTGCAGATCGAAACACCCGACATGGCCGGCGGCCATGAGATCGACGTCAATGCCGGCTCGGCCGATCACTCCGCCCATGGCGCAACGGATGTTGCCGCAGCCCCGCCCGCCGATGCGCCCGAATCGACCAAGCAGTTCGCGGCCGCCAACGCCAAGATGCACAAGGACATGGCGATCGCCTTCACCGGCAATGCCGATGTCGATTTCGTCAAGGCCATGATCCCGCATCATCAGGGCGCAATCGACATGGCCAATGTGGTGGTCCAGTTCGGCACTGATCCCGAAGTGAAAGCACTGGCTCAGGGTGTCATCTCTGCGCAGCAGGCCGAAATCGCGCAGATGCAGGCGATCCTCGGCCGTTTGGGCCAGTAATCCCGAGCGGCAGTTCGCCCTCCGGCTTTTTCCGATTGCGGTGAATTGCGATTTACGCTGGTGATTTTCCGCGCCGCCCCCTATTTGCGGCGGCCATGTTCGAGGTCCGCGCCACGACTATTGCCGATTGCGATGCCGTCTCCAGGGTGCTGGGGGCGGCCTATTCCGGCCTTCTTGCCGGTGACTATCCCGCCGAAACGCTGGCGGCGATCGTGCCGCTGATCTCGCGAGCCAAGCCTGGGCTCTTGGTTTCGGGCACCTATCACGCCGTGCTGCTTGGCGGCGTCATCATCGGCGTCGGCGGCTGGACGCGGGAGCGGCCCGGAACCGCAGATCGTGAGCGAGCGGTCGGCCATATCCGCCACGTCGCGACCGATCCTGCCCATTTGCGCAAGGGCGCCGCGCGGGCGTTGATGCTGCACATTCTCGATCAGGCACAGGCCGAAGGCATCGAGCGCATGGAATGCCTGTCCACCCGCACCGCCGTCACGTTCTATGCGTCCTGCGGCTTTGTCCCTTTTGCAGAGCGAGACGTCATGATCGGCGGCCATGCTTTTCCAAGTGTGGACATGCGCCTGAACTTCACACTGGCCGGATGAACGCCCGGCGCTCCGCTTCAACCGCGTCGCGCACGCAGCAGCCTTCAATGTGGTCGTTGACCAACCCCATGGCCTGGCAAAAGGCATAAACCGTGGTCGGCCCGACAAAGGTCCAGCCGCGCTTTTTGAGAGCCTTCGAGATGGCGTGGGAAGCTTCCGATGTCGGGTTGGCCCGTGCCCAATCCCACGTCACCCGCACGGGCCTTGCCGATGGCTTCGGCTCATGGCTCCAGAAGAAAGCGGCAAGCGAGCCATATTCGCGCTGCAACTCCAGCGCGCGCCGCGCATTGTTGATGGCGGAAACGATCTTGCCGCGATGCCGGATGATGCCCGCATCGGCAACGAGCCGCTCGACATCCGCCGGCGTGAACGCCGCCACAGCGGCAATGTCGAAACCTGCGAAGGCGGCGCGGAAATTCTCGCGCTTGCGCAGGATCGTCAGCCAGGACAGGCCCGATTGAAACCCTTCCAGCACGATCTTCTCAAACAGCCGCGCATCGTCGCTGACCGGCCTTCCCCATTCGCCGTCGTGATAGGCGAGATAATCCGGCAGATTGCCATGCCATGGACAGCGCAGGCGGCCATCCGGCCCGGCGATGAGATGCTCAACATCCGGCTGCAGCGTGTCACTCATCCCGTTTTCCCACACAATGTCACGATCAAGACCCGATTCAGACCTGATTCACCGTCTTCCTGAAGCGCCTGTAAACCCTGCCAAAAGCTTTCCGGCATGCAGCGCATTTTAGCGGGCGGTGATTCACCATTCCGTTTCTGCGCCTGTTCAAAGCTCCAGCCAAGCGCAGCCATGTGCAGGCTGCTGCCATGCGTGTGTCAGGAGTGAGAGTGAGATGAGTGATCTGGTCCAACCCAAGCGGTCATCGGGCGGCACCCGAATGGCCATTTTGCTGCTTGCCGGCGCCGTCGCCTTTGCCGGCGGCATGGCGGCGGGCAACGCCTTTGCTTCGGACCGCTATGCGACGCGTCCGGCCGTCGGTGTCAGCCCTGACCTGATGGCACCCTGGTTGTTGCAACTCAAGCGTGCCCCGGCTTACGGGCAAGCCCAGCAGTTCCAGCCGCGCCAGGCGCAAATCATTGTGCCCGGCCAATTGCAAAAGCCGCGCCGCCAGCGCCAATTGCAGGCGGTGATGGCGGCAGCCCCGCAGGCCGTGACCGTTCCGCGAAGCGCAGCGCAGGCCGAATCCAAAGGCCGCACGGTTGACCCGATGTGGCTGCCGCAAGTGGTCGACTATCAGACTGGCGAAAAGCCCGGCACCATCGTCATCGACACCAATGCGCGCTTCCTCTACCTCGTCATGGAGGGCGGCAAGGCACGCCGCTACGGCGTCGGCGTCGGCAAGCCCGGCTTTGAATGGGCAGGCACGCACAAGATCACCCGCAAGGCCGAGTGGCCGGATTGGCGTCCGCCGGCGGAGATGCGCGCGCGCGAAGCCAAGAAAGGCCGCAACCTGCCGGTGCACATGGCGGGTGGGCCGGAAAACCCGCTCGGCGCGCGCGCGCTGTATCTCGGATCGACGCTGTATCGCATCCATGGAACGAACCAGCCTTGGACGATTGGCGGCGCGGTGTCTTCGGGCTGCATCCGCATGCGCAACGAGGACGTGGTTGATCTCTACGAGCGCGTGAAGATTGGCACGAAAGTGCGTGTGATTTGATTGACAGCGAAAGCGGCGAAGATCCCCCGCCGCTTTAGACTGTTGAAAGTACGACTAATTTCCGCTTTTCCAAAGCGCTTTGGTCGCGCACGATGCGATTGGCCGCTTCTTGCGGCCGTCGCTGGCGGACCTCCCATCGCCCGCGGAATTCTATCGCCGCCCCTCAAAAAGGGCGGCGTTTTTTTTTCGCGCTTGCGCTCCGCCGTCCACCGTTATCCGGCTCAAACGGGATGACGGGGCAAAGTCTCAGTCTGAAATCCGTCCTTCGAGGCTTTTTCCCCTCATGGCGAGGCGCGTGGCCCGGAGTTCATCCAGGCGCAGCCACGAAGCGTGACGGAAAAAGCGCCTCAGGATGAAGGATTTCAAACTGAGCCACGAACGACGATGGCGCTCGCTTGCACCTGGCAAAGTACCCTGCTTGAAGTGCGGGCGGCCAGATCCATTGCGGCGCCGCGCCAAAGGTCAGACCATGTTCGCATTGAACGTCCTGCTGCCTGTCGCCCTCGCCGTCGCCATGTTCACGCTTGGGCTTGGCCTTGCACCGTCGGACTTCACGCGCATGCTGGCGCGGCCGAAGGCGTTTGTTGTCGGCGCGCTGCTTCAGCTTGTCGCGCTGCCGGTCACGGCTTTGGCCGTCGCTTTGGTCTTTGCGTTGCCGCCGCACTTGGGTCTCGGCCTGTTTGTCCTTGCGCTCTGCCCGGGCGGGCCGACGTCAAGCCTGTTCACACGGTTCGCCCGCGGGGATGTTGCGTTGTCGATCTCGCTGACGGCGGTCATTACCCTGTCATCCGTGTTCACAATTCCCGTGCTCGCCTCTTTTGGCGCGCGCTTTTTCCTTGGCGAGGCGATCACGACGATCGACGTGTCGAGCTTGGCTTTGTTCCTTCTTTGCACCACCCTCATCCCTGTCATGCTGGCGATGCTGCTCAAGGCCAGGAAACCCGCGCTTGCCGCAAAGGTTGAGCCGCATTTCGTGACGGCGACCTTGGTGATCCTGGTTGCGTTCGTGATGTTCGCGCTGCTGGGCAACCTCGATTACTTTTTGGCAAATGTCGGCGCGCTTGCACTGTCATGCAGCGCGGTGCTGGCGCTGATGCTGGCAATCGGGCTCGCCGTCGGCCGACTCATGCGCCTTGAGCGCGGGGAAACCACGGCCGTGTCCATCGACACGGCCTTGCAGAACGGTGCCATGGGCATCGCCGTCGCAACAATGATGCATCAAGGCGACGGCGTTTCGGCGGTCGCCATTCCGGCCGGCGTCTATGGGCTGATGATGTATGCGTTCATCGTGCCCTTCGCGCTCTGGCGGCGGTCATTGTAACCGTCATTCAGCTGCAATACGGGTTCCAGACAGTATTGGCAGTCCAGCAGGTTCCGGTCCGCCATGAGCCCAATCCAGCAATTCGACCGTGTGGATCACCGGCATGTCCGCCTTGGTGGCGATCTGAGTGATACAGCCGATATTGCCTGTCGCCACCAAAGCGGCGCGCGTTTCGGTGAGGTTTTTCACCTTCCGGTCGAGCAGCTTCGCCGAAATCTCCGGCTGCATGATGTTGTAGGTGCCAGCCGAGCCGCAGCACAGATGGCCTTCTTTCGGCTCCTTCACCGTGAAGCCCGCCTGTTTGAGCAGGGTCTTTGGCAGTTCCGTGATCTTTTGGCCATGCTGCATCGAACAGGCCGAATGATAGGCGACAACCATGCCTTGCGCGCGGTCTGTAACCGGCAAACCGAGTGTTGCCAGATATTCCGTGATATCTTTCGCCTTGGCGGACACGTGGGCGGCCTTGGCGGCATAGGCCTGGTCGAGCCGCAGCATGTGGCCATAATCCTTGATCGTGGTGCCGCATCCGGATGCGGTGATGATGATCGCGTCGAGGCCGCCTTCGGCTTCCACTTTCAGCCAGGCATCAATGTTGCGCTTGGCCGCCTCATGGCTCTCATGCTCGCGGCCCATGTGATGGACGAGCGCGCCGCAGCAACCTTCCCCATCAGGCACCACCACCTCGACATTGAAGCGGGCGAGCAAGCGCAGCGTCGCCTCGTTGATGGAGGGCTTGAGCACGGGCTGCGCGCAGCCTGTGAGGATCGCGACCCGGCCGCGCCTTTCGCCTTTGACCGCCCGCGCGCCCGGTGTGCCGGCGTCGGATGCGGCGGCAGCCTTGGCGGGCGCCAGCCGCAGCATGGCCGCCAGTGGCTTCAGCGGCTTGATCCGGTCAAGCAGCGGCGCAAAGGGCCGCCCGAGTTTGGCAAGCGCGATGGAGGCGCGGAACAGTTTCCGGTTCGGCAGAACCTTGGCCAGCGTCGCACGGATCAGCCGGTCGGGCAGGGGGCGTGTATAGGTCTCCTCCACATGCGCACGCGCATGGTCGATCAGGTGCATGTAATCAACGCCGGAGGGGCATGTCGTCGTGCAGGCAAGGCAGGACAGGCAGCGGTCAAGATGGGTGACGACCTCCTCGTCCGCCGCGCGCCCGTTCTCGAACATGTCCTTGATGAGGTAAATGCGCCCGCGCGGGCTGTCGAGTTCATTGCCGAGCGTCACGTAAGTGGGGCAGGTGGCGGTGCAGAAACCACAATGGACGCATTTGCGCAGGATCGATTCCGACAGCGCCATCGCCGGATCGGCGAGCTGGTCCGGGGTGAATGTCGTCTGCATCGTTCAAAACCCCATCCGACCCGGATTGAAAATGCCCGCCGGATCGAACGCCGCCTTGATGCGCTTTTGCAGCGCGTCGGCCGGGCCTGATTGCGGCTCGAAGGCGGCGACAGCGGCGCGCGTTGCGGCGTCGGCGCGGATCAGCGTGGCGTGGCCGCCGCCGAATCGCTTCATGGTTTCGCGCAAGGCTCCAGCCTCCGGATCCGCTTCCATCCGCAGCCATGCAAGGCCGCCCTGCCAATCATAGAAGACCGCAAGCCCGGCCTGGCGACGCAGCGCATCCACCATCAGCACGGCGGAATCGGGCGCCATCGACACGCGCCAGACCGGGCGCCTGTCATTGGCGCGCAGCGGATGGAGCGGCGTCACATCGCGGATCTCGCGCCACAGCAAGGCGGATTGCTCGGCATCGAGCACCGACTGCTGGTGCATGCTGAAATGCGTTTGCAGGAAGGCAAGACGAACGGAAACGGACGATGAAAGCCCTTCCAACCGCAGCAGGGTTGCCGCGTCTGATTTCAGCGCGCCCTCAAGCACCTGCGCGCTCATCAGCTCTGGCAGATGCGCCGCGCCCGACACTTCGGCATGCGTCGCCATGGCGGCGGCCATCGCCTTGGCTGCGTCCACATCGGAGAGCCCGTGCAGCACCAGCGTCGCTTCGGTTTCCGGCACCGGCAGCACCTTGAACGTCACCTCGGTGAGAAACCCCAGCGTGCCCCACGAGCCGGCCATCAGCTTGACGAGGTCGAGCCCGGTGACATTCTTCATCACCCGCCCGCCATTCTTCACCGCCTCGCCAAGACCGTTGACGAAGCGGACGCCCAGCAGCGCATCGCGCGCCGCACCCGCCACAAAACGGCGCGGGCCTGAATTGTTGGTGGCCGCCACGGCGCCGATCGTCGGTTCGCCGGTCGTGCCCGTCAGGCCGCGCCAATCGGCGGGCTCGAAGGCAAGGCGTTGGCCGTTGCGCGCCAGTTCCGCCTCGATGTCGGCAAGCGGCGTGCCCGCCCGCGCGGTGAGCACCATCTCGGTTGGCTGGTAGGCGACAATGCCTGTCAGTCGCGCCGATGAAAGTGTCGCGCCTGCATTGGGCATGCGCCCGACGCCGCGCTTGGTTCCGCCGCCCGTCAGTTCCACCGGCGTGCCGCGCGCTGCCAGATCGGCGATGATTGAAGCAGCGTCTGCCTCGGTTGCCGGCGCAAAATGCTGCGCGCCTGTTGTGTCGGCAAGGGATTGGACAGTCACGGTCATGCGGCAGGCCGGTTTTCGAGCGGGAACACCTTGGACGGGTTGAGCAGCCAATCGCCATCGAAGGCGGCGCGCACGCGCATCTGCTGGTCAAGGTCGGTCTGGGTGAACTGGTGCAGCATCAGATCGCGTTTCTCGATGCCGACACCATGCTCGCCGGTCAGGCAGCCGCCGGCGTCCACGCAGAGCCGCAATATGTCCATGCCCGCGGCCTCGGCCTTCTCGGCCTCCGCCGGATCGTTCACATTGTAGAGGATGAGCGGATGCATGTTGCCATCACCGGCATGAAACACATTGGCGACGCGCAGGCCGTAGCGCGCCACGATCTTGGAGGTTTCCCTCAGCACATGCGACAGTTGCGACAAGGGCACCGTGCCATCCATGCAGATGTAATCGGCGATGCGCCCCGTCGCGCCAAAGGCGGATTTGCGCCCCTTCCAGATGAGCGCCGCTTCCGTCGCCGTCTGGCTCTCCTTGACCACCTGCACCTTGTGGTTCTTGGCGATCTCGACGATGCGGGCCAGCTGGTCATCCATCTCCGCGTCTGATCCCTCGACCTCGACGATCAGAAGCGCCTCGACATCGAGCGGATAGCCGGCCTTGGCGAATGCCTCGCAGATTTCGATGGCCGGCTTGTCCATGAACTCGATGGCGACGGGGATGATCCCGGAGGCGATGATCGCCGACACGCATTGCCCCGCCGTTTCGGCATCGCCAAAGCCGAACATGACCGGCCGCGCCCCCAACGGTTTGGCGATCAGCCGCACGACCGCTTCCGTCACAATGCCAAGCTGGCCCTCCGAACCGCAGACGAGACCGACCAGATCGAGCCCGCCCGAATCGAGCGCTTCGCCACCCAGTTCAAGGATGTCGCCATCGATGGTGACGAGTGTGACACCGAGGAGATTGTTCGTGGTGACGCCATATTTCAAACAATGCGCGCCGCCGGAATTCATCGCCACATTGCCGCCGATGGTGCAGGCGAGCTGCGAGGATGGGTCCGGCGCGTAGAAAAATCCGGCGTCTGACACCGCGTTTGAAATCGAAATATTGGTGGCACCCGCCTGGACGCGTGCCGTGCGGTTGGCGAAATTCACGTCAAGAATGCGGTTCATCTTCGAAAGGCCGATGATCACAGCGTCCTCCTGCGGGATCGCGCCGCCCGAAAGCGAGGTCCCCGCCCCGCGCGGCACGACGGGAACGCCCATTTTCGCGCAATAGCGCAGCACAGCTGCGACCTGCGCCGTTGTCTCCGGCAGGGCGACCGCCAGCGGAACGCGACGGTAGGCGGTGAACCCATCCGTCTCGAACGGCACCAGCTTGCGTGGCTCATGCACCAGCCCTTCGGGCGGCAGCAGGTCAGCGAGATCCGCGATGATCGTCCTGCGACGCGCCAGCACGTCGGCGCGCGGCGCGAGAAATCCGATGGCGGTCATGGCACTCTCCTCCCGACCAGCGCCTGCCGTCCATTTCGGACGCAACGCTACCCGCTACGGGGCGTCACTGGTCAATTGACTTTACCAATCCGGCGTACAGATTCAAGCCATGCCATCGGGTAAGCCGGAACTGGCAACGTCACCAGGTGGCCGACATTAAGAAATGTTGAAACAGGAGTGATCCGCTCCAAATTCCATTGCGTAAGAACCGTCGTTATCCGAAGGTCTATGGTGGCAGTCGGAAAGGGATCACGGTCCAAGGTCAAGGTTCAACCACATGGCAGACTTGAGTGATCTGGAGATTTTTGCGCGGGTCGTCAGCGCAGGCAGCCTTTCGGCAGCCGGCCGGGAGCTTGACCTGTCTCCGGCGGTTGTGTCGAAGCGCTTGCGCCGCTTGGAAGACAGGCTCGGCACGCGGCTTTTGCAGCGCACCACCCGACAGATTGCCCTCACCGAGGCGGGGCAAGGTTTCTTTGAACGGATCGTGCCCATTCTCGCCGGGCTCGACGAAGCGGAGGCCTTTGTCACGCGCCGCTCCACCATGGCGCGAGGCACGCTGAAGATCACCGCGCCCACCTCGTTTGGGCGACTGCATATCGCGCCCTTCCTGCGCCAGTTCATGATCGACAATCCTGATCTCAACATCAACCTGATGCTGACGGACAAGGTTGTCGACATCGTCGGCGAAGGCTTTGACCTCGCGATCCGCATCGGGGAACTGGCGGATTCGAGCCTTGTCGCCAAACGGCTTGCTCCGGTCACGCGGGTGCTCGTGGCGGCTCCCAGCTATTTCCGCGATCGGATCGCGCCGAAAACGCTCGATGATTTGAGCCATCACATCTGCATCCCGCCGCACAATGGCGAATCCTGGAAGCTGGAAGGCCCGGACGGGCCGGTGATTTACCGCCCGCAAGGCCCGCTTTCGACCAACTCAAGCGAAGTGGTGCGCGAGGCAGTCCTTGGCGGTGTCGGTATCGCGTTGCGCTCCACCTGGGATGTCGGCCCGGAACTGGCATCGGGCGCGCTGCAACGCGTGTTGCCGGACTATGAGGGCAGCCGCAACATCGCGATCCATGCGCTTTACCCCTCGAAGCAGTTTCTGCCCGCCAAAGTGCGATTGTTCATCGATTATCTGGTCGGGCTCTATTCGCCGACCCCGCCTTGGGACCAGCGCATCACCGTGACGGCGGAGCAGGCCGGTTCGGCCAATGGCGCAAAGCGGCGCGGCTTCACGATGGAACCATCGGCGCGCGGCAATGGCGACAGCACAGGCCGCCAGCCGAGACGCTGATCGATCACATGTCCGGCTCGTGGTCCGTGCCGCGCACGCGGCGCACGACGAAATAGATCGCGATGGCCACAACCGGAACGGCAACGGCGGCTGTCAATTCGGGCGACAAAGGGTAGCCGAATTCCTTGGCCCCCTTGGCAACATAGGCGAGCAGGCCAACGACATAATAGGTGACGGCGGCGACCGACAGCCCCTCGACAGTGCGTTGCAGACGCAACTGCAATTGGGCGCGGCGGTTCATGGATGCCAGCAGCGCGCCGTTCTGCTTTTCCTGTTCGACGTCCACCCGCGTCCGCAACAATGTCGCGGCGCGTGCGAGCTTGCGCGACAGGTTTTCCTGACGCTCCTCGATGGAACGGCAGGTGCGCATCGCCGGCGCCATGCGCCGTTGCAGGAAGCCAGCCCAGCTTTCATAGCCTTGCACTGCGGTTTCGCCCAGTGCGGAAAGGCGCTCGCTGACAATTCCGTCATAGGCACGGCTTGCGCCGAAGCGGAACAGGCTGGATGCGGCATCCGATTCGAGTTCTGCCGTCAACGTGTTCAATTCTTCCAATTGCGCTTCATTGTCGTCCTTCGGGGCTTGGCGCATGCGCAATGTCAGGTCGGCGAGGCGATCCTCCATGGAGCGCAGGCGTGGCGACAATCTTTGCGCCAAGGGCAGGCCAAGCAACGCCAGGGTGCGGTAGGTTTCGATCTCGATCACGCGCTGTGCCAGCGCCCCGGCGCGCGCCTCCGACATGCCCTTGTCGAGGATGAGGATGCGCGTCAGCCCCTCGGCATCCTGCCGGAAATCGGTCGCGACAGCCGCCATCCCGCCTTCCACTACGGAATAGGACAAGGTCGCGGTGTCAAAGACTTCAAGCGCTTTCTCGGCGATCTTCGTCCATGGCCGGACCTCAACGCGCACGCCTGAAATCACCGTGCCTGGCACCGGAAAGCCCTGGCTGAACGGCATGTCGGCGACCACGTCGAAGGGTTTGGTGCCCGCCGGGCAATCATAGAGATAGGTTGAAAACTCGCTGTGTCGTTCCCAGCGCAACTGGCCCTTGCCCCAAGGCAGCAAATGGTGGCGGGCACCATCGGCCGGACCGGAGACACCGCGCGCCCGGCACAGGTCGGAGATCACCGCCCGGTCAGCGGCAAAGCCGCCGTCCAGCATCAAGGCGAGCTGGATCAGCACGCGCGGCGGCTTCAAGACCGGGTGCGGGCGCGAGTGGATTTCACCGAGCGCGGCGATTCGCTCGCGGTAGGCCGGAAAACCCAGCACCTTGGGCACCGAGGCGGACGGCTGATCCGCCAGCCGCTCACCCGATTTTTCATCCGTCATGTCAAAACCGGCCGTTCAGTTGAAGCAATATGTTGAAGATGGCCGCAGCGCCCTGAAGGTCAAGCGAAAAAGGCGTTCACGCCACGCCTTTGTCACCAAAGGCTGCAATTGGATTGGCCAACTGAATTGACCAATTGATGGACAGGGCGTTAGCTGTTGTCCGGAGAGGGAACGAGAATGACTGTAGCGCCGGGCCATGTGTCCGTGTTTGCGCCGATTCAATCGGCCCGCACCGCCGATGACATTGTCTGGCAGGTGGAACGCCTGCTGCTCGACGGCGTGCTGCGTCCCGGCCAGCGCCTGCCCGGCGAACGTGAACTGGCGGCGCAACTCAATGTGTCGCGCCCTGTGCTGCGCGAGGCGCTGGAAACGCTGGAGGAGCGTCAGCTGGTCTCATCGCGGCGCGGCGATGGCACCTATGTCGCCGATCTGGTGGGCGAAGTCTTCGCGCCTCCGATGATGAACCTGATTTCCAGCCATCCGGAAGCGGTGCGCGAATATCTTGAGTATCGCCATGAAGTGGAAGGCATGGCAGCGGAATTCGCCGCCCGCCGGGCGACCGGGTTCGACAAGCAGATCCTCGAATCGCTGATGGCCCGCATGACGGATGCGTTCCACAATGGCGAGGAGAGCGAAGAGTGGAGAGTTGATGTCGAGTTTCACACTTGCGTCGGCGAATGCGCGCACAACCTCGTGCTTCTGCATACGCTGCGCTCCTGTTACCGCCTTCTGACCAACGACGTGTTCCTGAACCGCGCCATGATCACGCGGCAGCCGGGCGCGCGCGACGTGCTGTTCAAACAGCATCTTGCCATCGGCGAGGCGGTGTTGGCTGGCGCGCCCGAGATGGCGCGCGACGCCGCCCAGGCCCATATCCGCTACATCACGGAGCAAATGCGTGAGGCAGAGCGGCGCGAAGGCCATGAGCGTGTGTCGCGCTTGCGCCTCATTCAGCGGCAGGACGGAGCGGCGTGACCGCGCCGCGCGGAGCGACCGCGTTCATGTCCAGCAGATTGTGGCGGCCGACCTTGCGGATGTCGGTCTCGCCGCACAGCGCCATTGTCTTGTCGAGTTCGCCCTTCAGGATGCTGATCGCCTTGTCGACGCCTGCTTCACCCATTGCACCAAGCCCGTAGACGAAGGCACGGCCCGCATAGACGGCTTTCGCGCCCAGCGCGATCGCGCGGAAAATGTCCACGCCGGTGCGGATGCCGCCATCCATATGCACCTCGATCCGGTCACCGACGGCGTCCACGATGCGCGGCAGCATGTCGATGGAGGCCGCCGCACCATCCAGTTGGCGCCCGCCATGATTGGAGACGATGATCGCATCGGCACCGATGGCGGCCGCTGTTTCGGCGTCCTCCACGTCATTGATCCCCTTCAGGATGAGCTTGCCGGGCCAGCGCTGCTTGATCCAATCCACCGAACTCCAGTCCAGCGTCGGATCAAATTGCTCCGCTGTCCATGATGACAGTGAACCTAGATCGGAGACGCCCTTGGCGTGACCGACAATATTGCGGAAGGTGCGGCGCTGCGTGCCCAGCATCTGCAGGCCCCAGCGCGGCTTCGTCATCAGGTCGAGGATGGAGGCAAGCGTCGGTTTCGGCGGCACCGATAGCCCGTTCTTGATGTCCTTGTGGCGCTGGCCAAGCACCTGCAAGTCAAGCGTCAGCACCAGCGCATCGCATTTGGCGGCCTTGGCGCGCTCGATCAGCGATTCGGAAAAGCCGCGGTCGCGCATCACATAGAGCTGGAACCAGAACGGTGCGCGTGTGTGCTGCGCCACGTCCTCGATGGAACAGATGCTCATGGTCGACAGGGTGAAGGGGATGCCTGCTTTTTCGGCGGCGCGCGCGGCGCAGATTTCGCCATCGGCATGCTGCATGCCGGTCAGGCCGACCGGGGCCAATGCCATCGGCATCGCGACGTCGCGGCCGATCATCTGCGTTTTCAATGAGCGGTTGTCGATGTTGCGCGCCACGCGCTGGCGCAGGCGGTATTTGCCGAAGGCGCTTTCGTTGTCGCGATACGTCGATTCGGTGTAGGATCCTGAATCGGCATAATCATAGAACATTTTCGGCACGCGCCGCCTGGCGAGCCGCTTCAGATCGTCAATCGTTGTGATCGCCGCCAAGGTTTCGCCCTCCCGAAGTGCCGCATCTTGCGCGCGGCTTGAAGCGCCGGTCAAACCCGGCCAAAGGAGGATGGCTGATCAGGCAATGCCTTGCAAGCCGCAACGGCGTTGGGTGGCGTCTCAGTTTGAAATCCGTCCCTCGAGGCTTTTTCCCTTCATGCTGAGGTGCCCGCTTCAGCGGGTCTCGAAGCACGAGGGAAAGAGCACCTCAGGATGAAGGAGATTTCAAACTGAGACACTGCCCGGCGTTGCAAATGCAAAACCGGAATGAAATCAGCGGACAGGCGCAACCACGCCGTAGCCGTCCACGACCTGCTCGACGCCGCCGGCATTGACCGCGTAAAGACCGACGCCGGAAAACATCAGCGAGACGACAAGACCTGCCAAAACGGCGGCGCTGCGGAACCAATTCATTGAAAATCCCCGACCGCGGTCTTGCCGCGCACCTGTGTTTTGGGGCGTCATAACGGGGGAAGATGACAGGTCAATCACCTTTGGAAACCCTTTTTTGGGGATGTGGCGGGATTGTCACAAGTGACGTCGGGATAATCCGGCAAATTGGTTAAAAACTTGACCGCGCTCTGCATCTTTCCACACAGCGCCCGCCAGCATCATCCCCGGGAAGGTCGCCCATGCGCGCCAATTACAGGCTGAAACGGTTGTTCGTGGCTGATCCCCTTCTGGCAGGCACATCTGTCATGCTTGATCCGGAGCAGGCCCACTATCTGCGGACCGTGTTGAGGATGGCCGATGGCGGCGAGGTGCTGTTGTTCAACGGGCGTGACGGCGAATGGCGCGCGCGCCTGGCCTTCACCAAGAAATCCGCCACGGCCACGCCGCAAACCCTAGAACGGGACCAGATGTCCCCGCCCGATCTGCATGTGCTGTTTGCGCCGCTGAAAGCCGGACGTCTGGATTATCTGGTGCAGAAACTGACCGAAATGGGTGCGGGCGTGATCCGGCCGGTATTCACCCGCTTCACCCAGAACCGCAATGTGACCCGCCCCAAACTTGAAGCGTGGGCGCTGGAAGCGGCGGAACAATGCGGCATACTCGCCGTGCCCGCCGTGGCGGACCCGGTCACGCTCGATGATATCCTGGCCGCATGGGATGGCGGCCGCCGCCTCATCTTCTGCGACGAGGATTCGCGCACGCAAAACCCGCTCGACGTGCTCGCCCCATTGCCGTGCGGCGGTCCTTTGGCCGTGCTGATCGGCCCCGAAGGCGGCTTTGCCGATGATGAGCGTGCTTTTCTGCGCAGCTTGCCTTTCGTGACCGCTATTCCGCTCGGACCGCGCATCCTGCGCGCTGACACAGCGGCGGTCGCCGCGCTCGCGATTGTTCAGGCCGCCATCGGCGACTGGCGGTGAGCAAGAGGCGCGCCGGCAGCCATGATGCGAAAATTCATCGCCATTCGACGATGAATTGCACATTTTTGACTTGCAGTCCGCGTGGGAGTGTCGTCTTTCCGGCGCTGTGCGTAGAGGGGCAGTCCGGGGTTTGAGCCATGGCGCGTGACACAACCGACTCCCGGCCAATCGGCCAGGTTCGGGATTTGGTTGACTATGTGGCAGCAGGCTGCAAGCCGGCGTCCGACTGGCGCATCGGCACGGAGCACGAGAAATTCGCTTTCTATCGCGATGGCAACCGGCCGGTGCCCTATGAAGGGCCGAATGGAATCAAGGCGTTGCTGGATGGGATGCAGGGACTGCTCGGCTGGCAGCCCATCCTCGATGAAGGCCGCATCATCGGGCTTGGCGGGCCGACAGGGCAGGGCGCGATCAGCCTTGAGCCGGGCGGGCAGTTCGAGCTTTCGGGCGCGCCGTTGGAAAACATCCACCAGACTTGCCGCGAGGCCAACGCCCATCTGGCGCAGTTGAAGGAAGTCGCCGATCCGCTGGGCATCGCCTTCCTCGGCATGGGTGGCTCGCCCAAATGGACGCTTGCCGAAACGCCGCACATGCCGAAATCCCGTTATGCGATCATGCGGCGCTACATGCCCAAGGTCGGCCGTCACGGGCTCGACATGATGTTCCGCACATGCACGATCCAAGTGAACCTTGATTTTTCCTCCGAGGACGACATGCGCCGCAAGATGCAGGTCGGCATGCGCTTGCAGCCCTTGGCGACGGCGCTTTTTGCCTCCTCACCCTTCACGAATGGCCGCCCGAACGGGTTCCAGAGCTGGCGCGGGGAAATCTGGCGCGACACCGATAATCATCGCGCCGGTGTTCCGGCCCGTGTGCTCGACAGTGATTTCGGCTTTGCCGATTATGTCGAATGGGCGCTCGATGTGCCGATGTATTTTGTCATCCGCGACGGGCGCTACCATGACGCCACGCATGTGACGTTCCGCCAGTTCATGGCGGGAGCCCTCAAAGGCGAAGTCACGGATCCCGAGCCGACCATGGGCGACTGGATCAACCATCTCGGCACGCTATTCCCCGATGTGCGCCTCAAGCGCTTTCTTGAAATGCGCGGGGCGGATGGCGGCCCCTGGCGGCGCATCAACGCGCTGCCCGCCTTCTGGGTCGGGCTGATGTATGATCAGGCGGCGCTTGACGCGGCAGACGCCATGACGCGGGACTGGACGCGTGAGGAGGTGCTCGCGTTGCGCGATGCCGTGCCGGTGCAGGGCCTTGCCGCACGCATCAAGGGCCGCAGCCTGCGTGACATCGCGCGGGAGACGCTTGCCATGTCGCGCGCCGGGCTGAAGGCCCGCAACCGCCGCAACCGCGAAGGCTATGACGAGAGCCATTTCCTGTCACCGCTGGACGAGGTGGTGGCGCGCGGCACCACGCTCGCCGAGGAGATGCTGGCGGCATACCACACCCGCTTTGACGGTTCGGTTGAGCCGCTGTTCAACGAATTCGCCTATTGAGGCGCTTGGCGGCATTCGCTCGTTTTTCGCCTTGCCAAGCGCGGTCCGCTCCATGACACTGGCGTGACGTCCGCGGCATTGCGCCGTTTGAGGAGAACGCCATGGCTCCGCTGTTTGACATGATCGCGAATGCGCAAAACGGCAAGGGCATGGAATTGCTCGCCCGGCAGTTCAACTTGAACCAGCAGCAGGCGCAACTGGCGCTGGATGCGCTTCTGCCCGCCTTCTCCGAGGGGTTGAAGCGCAACACCGCTGATCCGATGGGCTTGGGCGGGCTGATGCAGGCCATGATGACCGGCAATCACGCCAAATATTTCGAGGATGCGGCCAACGCCTTCTCACCCTCCGCCGTGCAGGATGGCAATGCCGTGCTCGGCCAGTTGTTCGGCTCCAAGGATCTGTCACGCGCTGTCGCCGCCAATGCGCAGGCGATGACCGGCATTGGCGAAAGCGTGCTGAAACAGATGCTTCCCGTCATCGCTTCCATGGTGATGGGCGGCCTTGCCAAGCAGACGATGGGGCAGATGCAGGCCGCCGCCGGCATGGGGGCGGGCAATCCGTTCGGTGAATTGATCGAGCAGATGATGCGCCAAGGGATGGGGGCTGGCGGCGCAACACGGGCCCCGCAAATGCCGAACCCGATGGACAACCCCTTCGGCAAGATGTTTGAGCAGATGATGGGCGGTGGCGGGCGTCCGCAACCGGGCGGCGCGTCCTCCCAAACCGGCAACCCGTGGCTCGACATGCTGGGCGAGATGATGAAGGGTGCCGCTCCTCAGCCAAGCCAGTCCGAGCCCGACGTTGACCCGCAGCCGCGCCGCCACAACGAACCGCGGGGCGAACGCACGCCGCGAAACCCGGTCGAGGACATGCTGGGCCAGATGTTCGACACCGGCCGCGAGGTGCAGCAGGACTACCAGAACAATGTGAAGTCGATCTTCGACCAGTATGTCCGCAACATGGACAGGCTGCGCTGAAACACGATCCTCACAATGTCTGAACCCGCCGGCAATGTGACCGAATACTCGGTCAGCGCCATTTCAGGCGCGCTGAAACGCCTCGTCGAGGATGCGTTCGGCCGAGTGCGCGTGCGCGGCGAGATTTCCGGCTATCGCGGCCCGCATTCCTCCGGCCATGCCTATTTCCGCCTCAAGGATGACAAGGCGGCGCTCGAAGCCGTCATCTGGAAGGGCGTCATGGGCACGCTGCGCTTCCGGCCGGAAGAAGGCATGGAGGTGATCGCGACAGGCAAGCTCACCACTTTCCCCGGCTCGTCGAAGTACCAGATCGTCATCGAGCAGATGGAACCGGCGGGTGCCGGCGCGCTGATGGCGCTGCTTGAAGAGCGCAGGCGCAGGCTCGCCGCCGAAGGGCTGTTTGATGAGGCCCGCAAGCAGCTTCTCCCGTTCATGCCGCGCCATATCGGCGTCGTCACCTCACCCACCGGCGCTGTGATCCGCGACATATTGCACCGGGTGATGGACCGTTTCCCGGCCCGCGTCACCGTCTGGCCGGTGCGCGTGCAGGGCGAGACAACGGGCGCTGAGGTGTCATCCGCGATAACCGGCTTCAATGCGTTCACCGGTTCAGAAAGGCCGGATGTGCTGATTGTTGCGCGCGGCGGCGGCAGCCTCGAAGATCTCTGGGGCTTCAATGATGAGGCGATTGTCCGCGCCGTCGCTGCCTCCGGCATCCCTGTCATTTCCGCAGTCGGCCACGAGACGGACTGGACGCTGATCGACTTTGCCGCCGATGTCCGCGCGCCGACGCCGACAGGGGCCGCCGAAATGGCGGTTCCGGTGAAGGCCGAACTGGAGGCGACGCTCGCAAGCCTGTCGGCCCGGTTGGATGGCGCGGTGCGCCGCCGCACGGAACGGGCGCGCCAGGCCGTGGCAGGCGCGGCGCGCGGGCTGCCCTCGCTGGACGCGCTGCTGGCCATTCCGCGCCGCAGGCTGGATGAGGCGGGCGAGATTCTGCGCCGGGCGCTTGAATTGAGCGTGGCCCGCAAGGCACGCAGGCTCGCCGCAATCAGCCTCAACCCGGCGCAGTTGCGTCAGGCCTTGCTGAACCGGGCCGATCGCGTGGCGGGCCTCGCGCGGCGGCTCGACAACGCCGCCTTGCGCCGCACGGATGCCGGCCGCGAGCGTGTGGCGCAGGTGGCGCGCCGCCTGACGCCTGACACGCTGACACGGCGCACCACCATGCAACGCGAGCGCCTTGCCGCGCTGGCGATGCGTGCCGACCGCGTCTTTGAAACCCGCGCCGAGCGCCGCCGGGCAAGGCTCGACCAGGCGCTGCGATTGATGGATTCGCTGTCGCACAAATCGGTGTTGAAGCGCGGCTTTGCGCTTGTCCGCGAGCGGCGTGAGGGGCCGATCATCACCACGCCCGACGCCGCCCGCGCTGCGGCGTGCTTCGTGGTGGAGTTTGCCGGTGGAGAGGTGGATGCGGCGCTTGCCGAAGCTCAGCCCGCACAGGTGAAAAATCCGGAGCCCTCGGCCGCAACAAAGGTCAAACCCCCGGCCAAGCCTGCCGGCAACTCCGCCAATCAGGGCGATTTGTTCTGATTCTTGCCCCATGCTTCGAGGCCCGCAAAGCGGGCGCCTCAGCATGAAGGCAAGAAGCCTCGAAGGATGAAGGGCCCGTCGGAACGAGATGCAAACCGGACACTTCCTTGCCGCTCCTTGCCAAACCGGTTAGGGAACCGGCGAAAATCAACGGTTTGAACCGCACCGCCATGTCAGACAAACCAAAAAAGCCGCAGAAACTGCGTGCCCGCCAGCCCCGCGGCTTCATCGACCGTTCGCCGGAAGACATCCGCGCGACGGAAGCGATGATCGCCAGGATCAAGACGGTCTATGAGAAATACGGCTTTGACCCGGTGGAAACGCCGCTTGTCGAATACACCGACGCGCTGGGCAAATTCCTGCCTGATTCAGACCGGCCGAATGAGGGCGTGTTCTCGTTCCGCGATGATGACGAGCAATGGCTGAGCCTGCGCTATGATCGAAAACATCAACGAGATCACGCTGCCCTACCGCACTTATCGCGCGGGCTGGGTGTTCCGCAACGAGAAGCCGGGGCCGGGGCGCTTCCGCCAGTTCATGCAGTTCGATGCTGACACAGTCGGCGCGCCCGGCGTGCAGGCCGACGCAGAAATGTGCATGATGATGGCTGACACGCTGGAGGCGCTCGGCATTCCGCGCGGGCAATACGTCATCCGGGTGAACAACCGGAAGGTGCTCGACGGCGTGATGGAGGCGATCGGCGTCACGGATGCGGACCAGAAGCTCGCTGTGCTGCGCGCCATCGACAAGCTCGACAAGTTCGGCACCAACGGCGTGCGGCAATTGCTGGGCGCGGGCCGCAAGGATGAGAGTGGGGATTTTACGAAGGGCGCGGGGTTGGATTCCGTCGCGGTCGAAAAGATCATGCGCCTGATGCTGGGCCACGTTCAGTCTGTTCTTTCGGGAATTCTACAGACGGCGCGCATCAATCAAGAGACGTCCGACCCGAAGGACACGCTGACTGACGCTGAAGTCGTAGGACGAACGCTTGAAAACGCTTTGCAGTTGGTTTCGGAAAGCGCTCGAGGAACGGAAGGTGTCGCCGAATTGAGGGCGATTTGGGATATTGCGCAACGCAGCGGCTACGGCTCCGACCGCATCCGCATCGATCCTTCAGTCGTCCGCGGCCTCGAATATTACACCGGCCCTGTCTACGAAGCCGAGCTCCTTTTCGATGTGACGAACGAAAAGGGCGAAAAGGTCGTCTTCGGCTCCGTCGGCGGCGGCGGGCGCTATGATGGGCTGGTGAAGCGCTTCACGGGCCAGGATGTTCCGGCGACGGGCTTTTCCATCGGCGTCTCGCGCCTGATGACGGCCTTGAAAAACCTTGGCCGCCTTGAAGGCGACGCAATGCCCGGCCCTGTCGTCGTCTGTGTCATGGATCGCGATGTGGAAGCGCTTGGCGCATACATGAACATGGTGCAGGAGCTTCGTGCCGCAGGCGTCCGCGCCGAAATGTTCCAGGGCAACCCCAAGCAGTTCGGCAAGCAATTGCAATATGCCGACAGGCGCGGCTCGCCCGTCTGCATCATCCAGGGTTCGGACGAGCGGGCGCGGGACGTCGTGCAGGTGAAGGACATGATCGAAGGCCGCCGCCAGGCCGCCGCGATTGAATCAAACGAGGAATACCGCGCCGCGCGCGTCGGCCAGTTTGAATGCGCCCGCGCCGATCTGGTGGTTGAGGTCAAGCGCGTTCTGGCGGAGCAGGCTGCGCACTGACTTTGCAAACGGAACCTCCAATCTCTCCCCTTGGGGGAGAGATGTCGCCGCTTGCGGTGACAGAGAGGGGTTTTCCCGCTCGGCACACGCACCCCCCTCCTGTCGGCTTGCGCCGACATCCTCCCCCTCAAGGGGGGAGGTTGGCTGGTGTGCTTGCAACTCTGGTCAATCCGCCCCACGATCCAACCGTGTTGCCAATCTCTCCCCTTGGGGGAGAGATGTCGCCGCTTG
>JALOTE010000020.1 GCA_025458045.1 Rhizobiaceae bacterium | reverse complement strand
TTGCGCAAGCGCATCCCGGCGGACGCCATTGAGCCGGACGCCGTGCCACTTGCGGCGGAGTGACACCCGGCGCGATACCCGCCTTCGCTCATCGTCGCATGACAATCGCCTGCCACTTGGCCTAGACTGGGGCCATGGCACCCAAACACAGCAATCGCACGACAGACACAGCCATTGCCCCGGCGCTCACGCTCGAAGCAGCGAGCAGGGGGGGCGCGGTGCTGCGCCTTTCAGGCAACTGGACGACCCGCAACAGCGCCCGCCTGGAACCGATGGTCGAGGCGTTCGATGCCGGCACGACACAGGTTTCGCATATCGATCTGTCGGAGATCACGCAGATTGATACGGCTGGCGCATGGCTGCTTGGCCGCCTGCATGCCAAACTGTCTGAGGCGGGTGAGCCTGTCAGCTTCACCGGCGAACTGGCGGACAGCGAACTGATCCGCCGGGTGCTGAACGCCGGGGCGCTGGTGCCGGATCCTCTGCCGCCACAACCAGCAATGCCGTTGCGTTTCCTCGAATTCACCGGCCGCACGGCACATGCCTTCTGGCAAGACTTGCTGATGGCGTTCGACATCCTGGGTGCGGCCGTGCGCGGCGCGCAAGCCAAACCGAACGGCAGGACCCGGCTTTCCATCACGCCTATAGTCGCCCATGTGGAGCGGATGGGCGTGGGTGCCGTGCCCATCGTGGTGCTGATGGCAACCATCATCGGCGCGATCATCGCCCAGCAGGGCGCCTTCCAGCTGCGTTACTTCGGCGCAGAACTCTATGTGGTTGATCTGGTTGGCATTCTCGTGCTGCGCGAGATCGGCGTGCTCATCACCGCGATCATGATCGCCGGCCGCTCCGGCAGCGCGATTACGGCCGAGATCGGCTCGATGAAGATGCGCGAAGAGGTGGATGCACTGAAAGTCATGGGCCTCAACCCGGTCGCGGTGCTGGTGTTTCCGCGCCTCGTCGCGTTGGTCATCGCGCTGCCGATCCTGACGATCATCGCCAATTTCGCGGCACTTGCCGGTGCGGCCGCCGTCGCCTCCGTCTATTCCGGCATTTCGCCGGATGCCTTCATCGCCCGCATGCGCGAGGCGATTGATCTGTCGAGCGTGTTTTCCGGCCTCATAAAGGCCCCGTTCATGGCACTGATCATCGGAGTGATCGCCGCCGTGGAAGGATTGAAGGTGAAAGGAAGCGCCGAGTCGCTCGGGCTCTGCGTCACCCGCTCGGTGGTCAAGGCCATCTTCGTCGTCATCGTCGTCGATGGCCTGTTTGCCATGTTCTATGCGGCAATCGACTTCTGATGGTGAGCACGAACCACATGGCGGCCGAGACAATCCTGGAAGTGCGCGACGTGACAGTGCGCTTCGGCTCGAATGTCGTGCTTGATCATTTGTCGCTGGATCTGAGACGCCGCGAAATCCTCGGGTTTGTCGGCCCGTCGGGCTCCGGCAAGTCGGTCCTGTTGCGCACGGTGCTCGGCCTCAATCCCAAGGCCGGCGGCGCGATCCGCCTGTTTGGCGTTGATCTGGATACCGCCACGCCGCGCCAGCGCACCGATCTCGACATGCGCATCGGCGTCCTGTTCCAGCATGGCGCGCTGTTTTCATCGCTGACGGTGATCGAGAACATCCAGGTGCCGATGCGCGAATATCTCGATTTGCCGCAACCGCTGATGGACAAGCTTGCCCGGCTGAAGCTCGATCTTGTCGGCCTGCCGCAATCGGCCGGGCCGAAAATGCCGTCCGAATTGTCGGGCGGTATGATCAAGCGGGCGGCGCTCGCGCGCGCCCTGGCGCTTGATCCGGAACTTGTGTTCCTCGATGAGCCGACATCCGGCCTTGACCCGATCGGCGCGGCCGACTTTGACAAGTTGATACAAAATCTTCGCGACACGCTCGGCCTGACTGTCTATATGGTGACGCACGACCTCGACAGCCTGTTCATGGCATGTGACCGCATCGCGGTTCTGGGTGAGAAGCGGGTCGTGTTGCAGGGCGGATTGGATGTGATGTTGGCGTCGGAGATACCGTGGGTGAAGCAGTATTTCCGCGGTGACCGTGCCCGCCACATCGTCGAGGCGCATGGCTGACACGGCATGGAAACGCGCGCCAACTATGTGATTGTCGGCTTGTTCACCGTGTTGGCCCTGCTTTCGGCCTTCGGCTTCGTCTATTGGACGGCGCGCTTCGGAGACAAGGCGGAGACAGTGGAGCTTGTCATCCGCATTCCGGGTTCGGCGGCGGGCCTTGGGCGCGGGAGCGCCATCCTGTTCAACGGCATCCGGGTTGGCGCGGTGGAGAACGTGTTCCTTGATGCCGACAATCCGTCATTGGCCATTGCTTCCGGCCTTATCGACATGCGCACGCCGCTGAAGCCATCCACGCGGGCGACGCTTGGCGTGCAGGGGCTGACGGGCCAGGCCTTCGTGGAGTTGAAGGGCGGGGCGGCCGATGAGCCGAACCTGATCGAGACGGTGGAGGCGCCGATCACCATCGATGCCGACCCATCGGCGCTCAACGATGTGGTGGATGCCGCGCGCACGCTGGTGAACCGCGCCAATGCCGTGCTCACCAATGTGGAGGGCGCAGTCGCCGAAATACGCGCACCGCTGACGGCCACCATGAAGAACGCCGAGACATTCTCGAATGCGCTCGCCGCGCGCTCCGGCGACATCGACGCGTTCCTGAAAAGCGTGGGCGACTTGTCCGTGACCCTCTCGACAACCGGCGCACGCATTGACTCCACATTGACGCAGGTGGACCAGTTGCTCAACGCCGTAGACCCCGAACAGGTGCGCAACACGGTGTCGAATGTCGAGTTGCTGACCGAACGGCTGGCAGCGTCCGCTACGGAGGTCGACACGCTGCTCAAAAGCGCGACGGAAACCAGCCGCCGGGCTGACGCGGCCATCCAGCGGATCGACACTCTCGTCGGGGCGGTCTCGCCTGAGGACGTCGCCACGATTGTCGCGGACATCAAGGCGGCGAGCGGCGGCGCGGAAACCGCAATTGCCGACGCCGGCAAGGCGGCGCGCGAGATCGCGGCGCTGGCCGAGCGGCTGTCCGGCGAGGCCGACGGCGTTTCCGACATCATCAAGAATGCAGGCGAGTTGACCGCGCGGCTGAACGCCGCCTCGGTGCGAGTGGATGGCGTGTTGCAGAAAGTGGATGCGTTGCTGGGCAGCGGCGAGGCGGAGGGGCTTGCTTCCCAGTTGGGCGGAACGCTTGCCGCCTACCGCCAATTGGCCGACAGTCTGAATGCGCGGATCCCGGAGATCACCGCCGGGTTGGCGCGCTTCACCGGTTCGGGCCTGCGTGACATCCAGAACCTCGTCGGCGCCACGCAAGGCTCCATCCAGCGCATCGAGCGCGCCATCACCGACTTGTCCGCCAACCCGCAGCGCATCATCACCGGCGGGCAGGGGGAAGTCAGAACCTTTGACGGGCGGAACCGCCGATGAACCGAACCATCACCGCCCGCCTCGCCGTGCTGGCGGCCGCAAGTATCGTCCTTGCCGGTTGTGCCGGGCTGGGTGCAACGCCGCCGCCGCTGGATACCGTCACGCTCTCCGCCCTCGCGCCATCCGTGACCGAGACGGGACGTGCCAAGGTGCAGGTGCTGGTCGCCGAACCCAAGGCCCTCAAAATCCTCGACAGCCAGTCGATCGTCGTGTCCACATCCCCGACCGCGCTTGAATATCTCGGCGGCACACAATGGGCTGACCGGCTGCCCGCCTTGGTGCAAGCGAAACTGACGGAATCCTTGCAGAATGCCGGCATCGCCGGCGGCGTCGGCCTGCCGGGGCAGGGCCTTGCCATCGACTATCAGATCATCACCGAAATCCGTGAATTCCAGATTTCCGTTGCCGGCGGGGATGAGGCGCGCGTGTCGATGTTCATCAAGCTGCTGAATGACCGCAACGGCGAAGTTGTCGCCTCGCGGCTGTTTTCAGCCAATGCCTCCGCTTCGGCAGGCCGCTATCCCGAGGCGCTTGACCGGGCGTTCAGCGCCGTGCTGGCCGACATTGCCGACTGGATGCAGGCGAGGCTCTGATCGGTTACGAAAAACGGCCCCCGAAGGGGCCGTTTCGATCGTTCAATCCCTGTCAGACCTCACCGAAGGCGGCCGCTCGCATGGGCGAGCATCGTATAAACCTTGCCCGTGTCGGACGTCAGGTAACGCTGGGCTGCCGCCCCGTCGGGGTCGGTGCGGTTCACATCGGCGAGCAGCTTCTCGAAATCCTCGCAATAGCGATTCACCGAGCGGCGGAAGTCGCTGTCGGCGTCATATTTGCGGCTGATCTCGTCAAAGGTCTGCTGGCCGCGCAGAGTGTAGAGGCGGCGGGTGAACACGTCGCGTTCGCCTCGCGCATAGCGGTCCCACAATTCGACGGCGGCATCATGGTCGATGGCGCGTGCAATGTCGACCGACAGCGAGTTCAGCGAGTCGATGACTTGCGTCGAGCCACGCTGCTCGGGCTGCGGTGTCGCGCGCGGCGTCGGTGCCGCCTCGGCATCGGCCCCGCGCAGCAACGTCGAGACCCAGCCTGAACCGGCATTGCCGCGCGCTGCAGCGGGGGCAGGGGCCGGGGCCGGTGCACGGAAGGCGGCGGGCGTGGGCGCGATGGACGGGGCCGAGGCCACCGGCTCACGCACATCGCGGTCCCGCGAGGAGCGGTTGACGACATCGGTCAGTTCGCGCAGTGCGGCGATCTGGTCGTTGACGGCACGGCGCAGCACTTCGCTTGACTGCTTGGCTTCCGTCGGGAGATCCGACATGGAGCGGCGCAAATCGTTACGGGTGGCATCGAGTTCGGCGCGGATTTCGGCGGCCGCGCGCTCCAACTGGCTGGTCGCGTCGGCAAAGCGCATCGATGCCGCATCGACAACCGACTGGACGGTGTGTTGCATGGCTTCCGCCGTGGAACGCGTGCGGTCTTCGGCTTGCGTCACGCCCTCGCTGACGGCTCGGTTCATCGCCGACAATGCCTGATCGATCTCGCGTGAGCGGCTGATCAGGTTGGTTGCCAGCAGTTCCAGCGCGGCGCTGCGGTCTTCAAGCGTGTGTTCCACGCTGTTTTGTGCGGCAACCAGCAACTCATTGGCGCGCTGCAGCGTGCGGCTGTGCTCGTCGAAGCGGTTGGCGAGGCTGGCGATTTCGCCCAGAGTGCCCGACGACAGGTCGACCATGCGGCCGACATTGCCTTCGAGAAGCGTGGTCGAGGCCATGATGTCACGCGCGGCTTTCTCGGCTTTCTCCCCGAAAGTACCGGCGGTTGTCACCAATTGCTCGTCGATCTGGATGAAGGTCCGGCTCGACAGGTCGACCAGTTGGCCAAGACGGGAGTTCGAGGTCGTCAGCTTGTCGATCAGGCCGTTGAAGTCGCCGGCAAGCGCGTCCGTCAGCGAACGGGCGCGTTCAGCCATGGCGCGGGCGCGATCCTCGAATGCAGCCGCCACAGCTTCGCGCCCTTCGCGCATGCGCTCGGTTGCGGAATTGGCTTGCGCCGCGATCTCAGACGCAAGCGCCTCGCGGCCTTCGCGCATGCGCTCTGTCGCCATGTTGGCCTGAGCCGTGATCTCGGCAGCCAATGCCTCGCGGCCGCCCTGCATGGCGGAGACTGCGGTCGCCGCCTGTGCGGCGATTTCCGACACGAGCGTTTCGCGGCCATCGCGCATGGCTGCGACAGCTGACGACGCCTGTTCGGCCAGTTCGCCCGAAAGCGCTTGGCGTGCCTGCTGCATGACGCTGACGGCGGACGTCGCCTGTGCCGACAGTTCGGCGGCGAGCGTTTCGCGGCCGACGCGAAGCGCCTCGGCGGCGGTGGAAGCTTCCGCGCCCAGATCGGAGATCAGAGCACCACGGCCATCGCGGAGTGCGGCGGCGAGGCGGTCGCTTTCCGACGCCAATTGCGCGGCGAGAGTTTCGCGCTCCGTGCGCAGAATGCCCGCAACCGAGCGTGTCTGATCCTGCACGCCCATGGACATGCGTTCGCCTTCGGCGGTGATTTCCGAAACGGTGCGGGCGGCGAAGTCGGCAAAGCTTGCGGCAAGCGCTTCCTCGCTCGCCTTGACGCGGGCGGTCGCGTCATTGGCGGCGCCCTCCAGCGTCGAGGCGACGGCATATTGGGCCTGGGCGATGCGGGCCGCCGCCGCGTCCGAAACGGACGTCAGCGCCCGGTCGAAGGCGGCTGCGCCGTCCGCGACACGGGTGACGAGCGGCTCGCCGGTTTCGGTGAGCACGCGGGCGATCTCCGACGTGCTGCGGGCCAGCGACTGGGTGAGTTCGCCGACGCGGCTTTCGATGGCGTAGGCCGCGGTGTCTCCGGTTGCCGAAATGGCGGCGGTCACATTCGCCTGCGTTTCCGCAAGGCGGTCGGCTGCGGTGTCGGTCGCTTGGCGCAGCATGCGCTCCAAGTCCCCGGCGCCCGTCGTCATGCGGTTTGCCGCTGTGTCCGTCGCCTCGCGCAGGACACGTTCGAACTCGCCTGCGCCATCGGCGATGCGCCCGGCAAGCGGTTCGCCGGATTGTGTCAGCACCTGTTCGATGCGAGCTGTGTGCTCGGCCAGCGAGCGGGCGAGTTCTCCGGCCCGGCTGTCGAATACGTTGGCCGAGTCGGTTGCGGACGCTTCGACGCGCGCCGCCGCGTCCTCGATCTTGCTCACGAACAGGTCGGCGCGCCCGGCGAGCGTGCTTTCGGCGCCCGACAGGCTGGCGGTGATGCGGCCTTCAAGACCGGTCAGCGTGTCGGTCATGACGGTGACACGGGCGTTCATCTCGTCCGCCGTCTGTCGGGTGCGGGCGGCGATGCGCTCATCGGCCGACTGGAACGTCTGGTCGACGCTGCCGATCAGGCCTTCCAACCCGCTCAAGCGATCTGCGATGGCATTGGCGCGCGCGTCGAGTTCCACGGACGTGCGATGCGTGCGTTCGATGATGCGCTGATCCGCCTGCTCAAAGGCCTGCGCAACGCCTTGGGCAAGCCCGTCCAGGCCGGCCATGCGGGCGGCGATCTCATTGGCGCGCGCATCCAGTTCGGCGGCCGTCTGGCGGGTGCGGGCGGCGATGCGCGTGTCGGCGGCGGCGAAAACGCCGTCGAGGCCGTTGACGATTTCCGCGAGCGTGCCCGTGCGCTCGGCGATCGCCGACTGGCCGCGCTCGACGCTCTCAATCAGCGATTGCAGGCCTTGCGCCATGGCGACGTCGCCTTCCTGCAATGAGGCGGCGAGACGTTCGGCCAGCACATCCTGGCGCTCGGTCAGCATGCGGGCCACTTCGGTGGCGCGGGTGTAGAGGTCGGCGGCTGAATCGCGCACGGCAAGCCGCAGCGTGTCGCCGGCCTGGCCCGAGGCGGCCAGCATCGCCTCGTTGACTTTCGCCATGGACGTGTCGAGGGACGCCGAGATCCGGTCGGCCTGCGCGGCGATTGTTTCTGTGCGCCCGTCAAATGCGGCGCTCACACGGTCGGCAGCCATGTCGATGGACGTGGCCAATTCGATGGATTTCGCCGACATGGTCGCTTCGAGTTCCAGCGTCTTGTCAGCCACAAGCGCGTTGAATTCCAAAGCGTTGGTCTTCAAGGCGTCCGTCAGCGAGGCGGTGCGGGCATCGAGCAGAGCACTCAGTTTTTCGGTGTCAACCCCAAGCGCGCGGCTGCGCTCGTCAAACTCGTTGATGATGCGCTGGCTGTGCGATTCAAGCGTCGAGCCAAGTCCTTCGAGGCGGCTGTCGAATTCTCCCGCCAGCGAACGCGAGGCGTCGGTCAGGAGCGAGACCATGCCTTCGGTCCGCGTCGTCAGCACATCGGAAATGGTCGTCGACATGTTGTCGGCGATGGCTTCCAGTTCCGAACGCCGCAAATCGACGACTTGTGCGAGCGTGTCGCTGGCCACGTTCATGGCGTTGGCGGCGCGCGAAATGTTGGCCGAGATGCGCTCCTCGATGTCGGTGCCGGTCTCGTTGAGAACCATGAGCAGGCTCTCGCGTGACAGGTCGATGTTCAGCGCGATGTCGGCTGCGGCGCTCGTCGCGGAATCACGCACAGCGGCCGCGGCGTTGGTCAGTTCCGCGCTCAATTGCTCGTTGGCGCCCGCGATGGCGGCACGCACGCGCTCTGCATTGGCAACCAGTTCGTGGCGTTCGCCCGCGAGGCCGCCGATCACGCCGCGCAGGCGCGCTTCGCTGTCGGCATAGGCGGATTCAATTCCGCCAACTTCGGAACGCAGACGGCTCTCGAGTTCCTCGGCATTTTTCAAGGTGCGCTCGATACCCGCATCCATAGCGGCCACTTCGCGGCGGACCGCCTGCGACAGTGACGAAATCTTGTCCTCGGCCATCGTGTCCGGCTCGACGAGGCGGTAGGCTACTTCGGTCATGGATTCGGCGGCAAGGCGCATTTCCTGCGCACGGCGCAGCATGATGGCAAACGACCAGAACCCGATGACCGGCAGCACCGTGCCAACAACGAATGGAATGAGGCCTATGCGCGACAGGAAGTTGCCGTCCGTCGGGAGGGTGAACAGTGTCGCGCCGTAAATGGCATTGGCGACGAACCACGCGGTCGCCACCCAGAACAGGCTGAGCAAGCCTGCGCCCCAATAGACGGTGGCGGTCGGTTTTCGGCTGAACGGGTCATAGGCGCGGCCGCGCTGCCTCGGGTCGTTGGCGGGCGGCGGCAATGCCATGGACGCGGACGCTTCCGGCGCTGCGGCCGGGCGCGGCGGCTTCGGCGTTTCGGCCAAGGGCGGCAAGGCGGCCTGCGTCTCGAACCTCGCGACGGGCGGCAGGCCTGCCTCGCTGTCGGTCTTGAGTGCGCGCGCTTCGTCGCGCTCCAGCGCGTCGCTCACCAGTTCCTCAAGATCGAAGGTCAGACCGTCGAGTTCGTCTGTCTGCGCGTTCTGCGCCGCGGACTTCGCCGATTTGCTGCTGGAAGGCTTGCGTGCCATGTCTGAAACCCTGTCACCGACTGAACCCGCCCGCCCCGCATGCGCAGGACCGGCGTGGTTAACATACCGTTACCTTCCCAAAAATACACAGCTTCGTGCCACTTCGGGCAGATACCTGCAAACAAGGTTAACGCATCGGACCTCGAATGCGGCACAAAGATGGCCCGCCGGTTAACCGGAATTCCATTCCTGTCCGTTAGACCGCTTGAGGAGACACACGCCACCATTGACCGTCGGGAACCATGTCATGCAAGCGACCGCCGAACAGATCGCCTTTGTTTCGCCTGCTGGCGAGCGCCTGACGCCCTCGCGCGAGAGGCCGGTGGACATGGTGCATCTTGCCCGCCAATCTTTCGGTGACAAGGCGCTTGAAACCGAAATCCTGTCCCTGTTCCGTCAGCAATTGGCGCTGACATCGGGGCAATTGAAGGCGACATCCGGCCTGGAGCGCAAGCGTGTGGCGCACACCATCAAGGGATCGGCCAAGGCGGTTGGCGCATTCGCACTCGCGCGGATTGCCGCGCGGATTGAAGACGCGCCGCTCGACGACGGGCTTTTGGGCGCGGTTGACGCGGAAATCGCTCGCATCCGCGATTTCATCGCCGGTCTGGCGCGCTGAACCGTCACCTGCGCTTGTTGCAGGGTTTTCTTTCCAGGCACTTTTCCCATCCCATTTCAGCGCATGGCAACGAAACCCGTTGACAAGCCGGACGCCGGTTTGCGAGTGCGGGCGACCCAACCGTCACAACCCTCGCGGCACTTGGCACGGACATCCCGAAATGGCGAAAATCACCTATCTCACGCATGACGGCGCGCGCTTTGACGTGGAAGCCCAGCCGGGCTCAACCATCATGGAAAACGCCGTGCGCAATCAGGTGCCGGGCATCGAAGCCGAGTGCGGCGGGGCCTGCGCCTGCGCCACCTGCCATGTCTATGTCGATGACGCCTGGACCGATGCGGCAGGCAAGGCCGGCCCGATGGAAGAGGACATGCTGGATTTCGCCTATGATGTCCGGCCGCAGTCACGCCTGTCCTGCCAGATCAAGATGACACCCGCGCTTGATGGCATCGTGGTGCGCGTGCCGGAACGGCAGGGCTGATATCAGTCGACAGACGCCGTTGACTTGGCGTCCACGCGCTTCAACGACATGGCGATCACCGGCACCATTTCGCTCTCGACCTTGACCGAGATCGTGACATTCATGTCGTCCTTGCCGGAAACGCGGGCCGACATCGCGCCCTTGAGTTGCTCGCGCACCAGAGAGAACACCACGCGGTTGCCCGTGACCGAACCCGACGTGATGTCGAGGCCCTTGCCTGCCGCGCCGTCGAGAAACTGGCCCTTGTAACTCTTGCCGCTGCGTTTGATCGTCGCCTTCATTGGCTGGGTGAACACGCCCACACGGCAGGAGCCATCCAGTTCCACGGCCACGCCGCCGGAATTTGCAACGCCTTTCAGGTCGCAGTTGAACTTGGTGCCCTTGTATTTGCCGGCAACGATTTCACCCGGACCGCTCCACTGGCCCTGGACGTCACTGAAGAAGGCGGCGTCGGCGGCGGGCGCGGTGGAGATGCCAATTGCGGAAAACAGAAGGGCGGCTGTGGCTGCGAGAACGCGCGACTGATGCATGGTGAACTCCGGCCTGCGGCCCTTGCAAATTCGATCCGCCGATGCGTGACCGGCAACTTCCGGCACCGCAATTCAAGGGTCCAGAAGTTGAACGGACTATTGCCGGAAATGGTTAAGGGATTATTGGCCGGACGGCAATGACGGCTTGGTTCCGCCCGCGATTTCGCCCAGGGCGGCTTGCACGCCGGGGCGCGCGCGCGCGATGAAGGGCAGGGGCCGCGCCACATCCATGGCGGCAAAGCCGATGCGCGCTGTCATCACGCCATTGAGAACGCCTTCGCCCAGCCGCGCGGAAATGCGGGCGGCAAGCCCGTGGCCGACGATCTGCTGAACCAGCGTGTCTCCCATGGCGACAACCCCCGTGACGGCCAGATGCGCAAGCGTTGCCCGCGCAAGGCGCAGGAAGCCGAGGAAGCCGGGGCGGCAGCCATAGATTGCCGCAACCGCCCGGATCAGCCTTGCGTTCTCAAACAGCACATAGCCGATATCGACCACGGCGCGCGGGCTGACGGCTGTGACCACCGAAACGCGCTTTGCTGCATCGATAACGGCGCGGCGCGCGCGGTCGTCGAGCGGCGCGACAAGCGTCGCCTCCGCCAATTCAATCAGGTCGCGGGCCGACAGGAACTGGCGGTCGGCCATGTCGAAGGCCGCGCGGCTCTTCGTGTCGGCCGTCGCATCGGTGATCCGCGACAGACCGTCGATGACCTTGCGGGCGGACGCGGCATCATTTGCGGCGTGGGCGTCGGCTGCCGTCTTCTGCAGGCCCGTATTGGCAGCCAGCCGCGACAAGGCCAGCATTTCGCGCGCGATGACGCCTATGAATGCAAGCAGCGCGATGCCTGCAATGGCGGCCGCCGCCCAGCCCAGTTCCGGCCGCACCGCCAGCAAGGACATTACGAGGTCGGTCACGGCTTGTGCGAGCCACAGGCTGAACAACAGGGAGAGCGCCGCGAGCAGAACCGCCCCGAACGGGAAAGATCGGCGCGGCTGCGGCGTCACCGCATCGACCGGTGCCGTCGCCGCATCGAAAACATCCTCGGTGATCTCCACGCTTGCCGGTTCTGCGGCCCGCGGCGCGCGGGCGCGTTCTTGGCGCGCAGAAGCCGATTTTGACTGCATGTCCTTTTTCTGCGCGTTCTGTGAACTGCTTGCCCCCATGGCTGCCGCTGCGTCCGGCTCAAGGATGAGCGCAGCCGGCGCGCGCCGTTTTGCGTCGGCTTCGTTCATGCCAGCCGGTCTCCAATCAGGAATTCAATCGCCTTGTCGAGGCGGATATGCGGCAGCGTCAATTCGATGTCGCCGTCCTTGCGTTCGAGCCGCGGCGGGCGGAAGCGGACAAACCGGATCATCTCGCCTTGTTCGGACATTGATTCAACCGGCTTGAACAGCGAATCCGGATTGTCCGGCAAGTCACCGGGAAATATGGCGGTTTCCTGTTCGCCGTTGAAGCTCTGGCTGCCGATCCGCTCGCCGCGCTCCGGCGTGCCGATAATCACGGGCAGGCTCTCGCCCTTCACCTTCATCATGCCTTCGCGCGTGGCGCGGGCGGCTGCCAGCGCAACCACATCGACGGTTGCCGCCGCAAGGCCGGCGCGCCGTTCGGCATTGGAGGCGATGCGGCGGACGATGCGCGTCAACCGGTCATGCGCTTCATGGTGCAGATGGTCGGCCTTGGTCGCGGCAATCAGGATGCGGTCGATGCGGCGCAGGAACAGCCCTGCCAGCAGGCCGGGCGCACCGGGGCGGAAACAGGCCAGAATGTCGCTCAGCGCCCGCTCCAGATCGGCGACGGCCTGCGGCCCGGCATTGATGGCCTGCAACGCGTCGATCAGAACGATCTGGCGGTCCAGCCGCGCCACATGGTCGCGGAAGAACGGACGGACCACCTTGGCCTTGTAGGCTTCGTAGCGGCGCGAGAACACTTGCGCGAAACTGCCCGGGGGCGCGGCGACGCTGTCTTGGGCCATGTCGAGCGGCGCAAATGTGAGCGCAGGCGAACCCGCCAGATCTCCCGGCATCAGGAAACGCCCGGGCGGCAGGGTGGACAGGGCGCGCTCATCGTCCTTGCCTGCCTTGAGATATGCCGTGAAGATTGCAGCAAGAGCGTGGGCCGCCTCTTCGTTGAACGGCGCATCGGGCCGGATCGCGGCTGTCGCCTCCAGCCAGGGCCGCGCGAATTCCGCCCGTTGCGGATCGCGCCCGAGTGCCAGGCTCTCGGTGCTGAAGGTCGCGAAATCCTTGCCGAGCAGCGGCAGGTCGAGCAGCCACTCGCCGGGGTAGTCAATCAGGTCGATGGAGAATTTCCCGGCATTGAACAGACGACCCCAGCCGCTTGCCGATTCATAGCGCAGCGTGATGCGGACTTCGGAAATGGAGCGCGTCGACTCCGGCCAGATGCGCTCATCAACCAAGCGGCGCAGATGTTCCTCATATTGGAAGCGGGGCACCGTGTCGTCAGGCTGGTGGGCGAGGGCGGCGGCCTTCACGCGGCCGTCGCGCTGCGCGGAAAACAAGGGCAGCCGCGCGCCGGAAAGCAATGCGTGCAGGAAGGCGGTGATGAACACTGTCTTGCCCGCCCGCGACAGGCCGGTGACGCCGAGCCGCAGCGATGGGTCAAGCAATGCGCCTGCGCGCGCGCCCAGCGTATCGAGCGAGATGCGGGCTTCGTCAGAAAGGGTGGTCAGGGCGGACAAGGAGACAATCCGAAGGGAAGCTGACCAATTCCATATAGGGAATGGCCTTGCCGGTGCACAATGGCCGTCCCGCCGCGGAGAACTCCGGCTGATTGCCCTTACTGCTTTACGACAATCAGCCGCTCCAGATAGGAGCGCGTGCTGCCATTGGCGCCCGTGATGCGCAGCACGGCAATGGCACCTGTCGGCATGCCGTTGCGCAACAGGGCGATGTCATCCTCATTGCCGTCTTCGGACAAAGAAATCGCGGCATCCTCCAGCATCGGGTTATGCCCGATCAGCATGGTCACGCGGTTGTCATGGGCCTGTTTCGCCGTTTCGACATAGGTTTCAGGTCCGCCGGAATACAGTTCGCCCACCTGCCGCACATCGCTGCTGTCAATGCCAAGGATCGGCGACACAGTCTCCAGTGTTTCAGCCGCGCGACGGGCAGGCGAGCACAAAACAAGGTCGGGCGTGAGGCCGACTGCAGCAAGCTCGGCAGCCGTCGTGCGGGCTTCGACACGCCCCAGATCCGTCAGTGGACGATCATAGTCGGTCATGCCCGGATCGGGAAAGGCTGCGTTGGCGTGCCGCATCATGAGAACATAGCGCATGGTCGTCCCTTGGATGCACGCCTCGCGGTTGGGCCAGAAGCGGATCGGAATTGCCCGGTCCGGTGCAAGGCCGTCCGCAGGTGGACCGGATGCACCAAATGGCATCTGCCGGACCGGTGATCAAGCTAGGAACAGAACCCGTCATTTGCAATCTGGCAAAGGTCGTATGCCATTGTGCGAAGCCTGGCACAGATTGATGCAAGTTTTTCAACAAAATCATTGACATGAAAAACCATCCCAAAAATCTGACAGCATTCCCGTTGCCTCTTGCCCGGCCACGGCTCTGCGCCTATAGGCCGCGCAACGGAGGTGACCGTCATGTTGGACAAACCGGATTCGAGCTATCGACCGAACGACGACGAACCCTTCATGAATGACCGGCAGCTGACTTATTTCAGGGCCAAGCTGGTTGAATGGAAAAACGAGATCTTGCGCGAAGCGCGCGAGACGCTCGACACATTGCAGGATCATAGCGCGCAGCACCCCGACATCGCCGACCGCGCCTCGTCCGAAACCGACAGGTCGATTGAACTTCGCGCCCGTGACCGGCAACGCAAGCTGATTTCCAAAATTGACTCGGCGTTGAAGCGCATCGAGGATGGAACCTATGGCTATTGTGAGGAAACGGGCGATCCGATCAGCCTGAAACGGCTGGAGGCGCGGCCGATAGCCACGCTGTCGATCGAGGCGCAAGAGCGCCATGAGCGCCGCGAGCGCATCTACCGCGACGAATAGGGCCGAACGCGCTGCGTCGCGAGTGCCGGTTGCAGCCGGTTTCGGTGTCGGCTTTTGGCCGGTTTCACATCGTGGCGGAGCGCAGCTCTCAGCGCTGCGGACGGCCCAAGTCCATCTCCGACAGGATGCGGTCCAGTTCGGCGCTGGCGCGTGACGCGGCGCTGTGACCGGTGAAGCTTTGCTGGGTGGCAAAAGTCGGCTCGACGCGCCCCTCGGAAGCCGGTTGCGGCACAGGCGCAGGGCCGACCGGCTGGACGACAGGCGCGGGGGCCGCACTGTCCGACGCGGGGCCGGGTGACGGGGCGGCCGCGGAGCGCGGATAGACGTCCATTTGTGTTTGCGGCGCGACTGATGCTGGCGCTGCAGCAGGCTGGAACGCCTGCGGCTGGGGTGCGGAAGGCGCAACCGGCAAGACGGCAGGCAAGGCGGAAGACGCCCGTTCCGCCGATTGCGCCGCGCCAATCGGTGCTGCCACAGCGCTCGCCAAGGGTGCGGTCTGCACCGCCGGGGTCTGCACCGCCGGGGTCTGCGCCGCCGGGGCTGCCATGGCGACGGGAGGAGCGGCCGGAACAAGCGTTGCCGGCCCCTGCGGTGATTGAACCGCCGTCCTCACGGGGCGTCCGCGCTCCGCCTCGGCCACGGCGTCGCGCGCAGCCTCCGCCGCAGGGCGCGGCGGTTGTTCACGCTGGATGGTCTCCGCCGGACGGGGAGATGTGTTTGACACAGGGTTCAAGGCCGTGTTCGCGGCACTGTTCTTGGCGATGCCGCTTTCGATCACGACATCGGCAGGACCGCCAATCATGATGAGATGCTCGACATCGTCGCGCCGGACGAGGACGAGCCTGCGATGGCTGTCGACCGGAACGGCGTCCGTGACGGCAAGGCGCGGCTGGCGGCCTTTGGCGCCGCCCGAAACAAACAGGCCCGATCCGCCGCGGCCAAGCAAACGCATCACCAGCCAGATGACGAGGGCGGTGGCCGCCACCAGCGCCAGGACGCCGACCAGCGGCCCAGCCGTTTCGCCCAGATAGTCGGTCAGGAAGTTGATCACCGGCATTTCCCCCGCGCACGCCAACACTTTACGTCGAGACTGGAAGCATAGGGCGGCATTGGGGCGTCCACAATCAAAAGCCTGTCACGAAGCGGAATGAAGCGTGAAGAACACAAGCAATTGGTGGGGAAAACTTGGCCGCCGACGCCGACCATTGGCTCCGTCGCGGCCGCACCGGCGGCAAAGGCGGGCTTCCGCCGCGCAAGCGAATATGATCCAAGGGGAAAAGCAGGGTGGCCGGACTGCGATTGGGGGTTGAATGACTGTTCAGAAATCGGCGGGCCCACGCCCGCCCGTGTCGCAAGTCGGGTTCATTGCGCCCGAGCCGATCGTCGACCAGAATCCGCGCCGGTCGGGGGCGGGGCGATTGCTGCTGCTCGGCGCGGTTTTGATCGCTTCCGGTGTCGCATTCGTCCTTCTGCGGGACCGCATCGGCAATGAGGTGCTGCTTTATGCGCTCGGCCTCTTCGCCATGATCGGCATCTTCTACCTGTTTGCCTCGGTGATCGGCTTCATCCAAATTGCTCCTCGAACGGCAAGCGACGCCCTGTCGAAGGCGTTCATGGACAGCCAGCCGCAGGGGGTTGTCATCACCGACAAGCGGGACCGGGTCATCTATGCCAACAATGCCTATGCCGAGATCACCGGGGCTGCCTCCCCGGCCGACGTGCGCTCCGTCGGCGCGCTGTTTGGCCAGGACGCGGAGGCCAACACCGTCATTTACCGCATGGGTCAGTCGGCGGCGGGCGGCGCGTCGGCCGAGCAGGAAGTGCGCCTTGACAGGGCACTTGCCCCCAAGCGCGGCCAGTCGGCCAATGTTCCGGCCAATGTTCCGGCTTGGTACAGGCTGCGCGCCCGCGTGCTTTCCACCGAGACCATGTTGAAGAAGTTCCATGTGTGGCAACTGGTGGACATCACGCATGAGCGGTTGGATCAGGAGCGTTACTTCCTGCAAGTCCAGGAAGCGATGAGCCATCTGGATCAGGCGCCGGCTGGTTTCGTCGCAACGGACCGACTGCACAACATCACCTATATCAACGCGTCGTTGGCGGGCTGGCTGGGGCTCGATCTGGCGAGTTTCGTGCCTGGAAGGACCAATCTGCTCGATCTCGTTGCCGGAGACGGCATGGCCCTGATCAGGGCTGCCGCCCAGCGCGGCAGCGCGCGCAATACCGTCTTTGATCTCGACATGCTGAAACCCAACGGCGCCGCGCTGCCCGTCCGTTTCCTGCATGCGCAACATCGCGGGCCGGACGGCCAACTGACCGGCACCCGGACAATTGTTCTCAATCGCGCCGAAGGTGACGAATCGACCGATGCCGTGCGCAACGCCGAAGTGCGGTTCACGCGATTCTTCAACTCGACGCCGATGGCGATCGCCGCGATCAGCAAGGACGGGCGGGTGTTGCGCAACAATGCGCCCTTCGTGTCGCTGTTCGGAGATGCGGGCGGCGGCGGCGCCTTGGCCGACCTGATCAGCCCGCGCGACCGCGCCGCCCTGCACAAGGCGATCGCGGCTGCCGCCGCCGGACAGGCGGCGATCGCGCCGCTCGACACGGTGTTTGCAAGCGATGAGGAGCGGCACCTGCGCATCTTCGTCAACGCCAATGTGGGCGGGGCGGTCGAGGATGGCTCGCAGGATGAGGCGGCCATCGTCCATGCGCTGGAAACCACGGAGCAGAAGGTGCTCGAAGCACAGATGGCGCAAGGCCAGAAGATGCAGGCTGTCGGCCAGCTGGCTGGCGGCATCGCTCATGATTTCAACAATGTGCTGTCGGCCATCATCATGTCGTCGGATCTGTTGCTGCAAAACCAGCGCCCGTCCGACCCGTCTTTCACCGACATCATGTCGATCAAGCAGAATGCCAACCGCGCGGCCTCGCTGGTGCGGCAGTTGCTCGCCTTCTCGCGCCGCCAGACACTGCGGCCCGAAACGCTCGACCTGACCGATGTGCTTGCAGACATCCGCATGCTGCTGACGCGCCTTGTCGGCACATCGGTTGACCTGAAAATCGAGCACGGCCGGGATTTGTGGCCGGTCCGGGCCGATCTCGGCCAGCTTGAACAGGTGCTGACCAATCTCTGCATCAATGCGCGCGACGCCATGCCGAATGGCGGCGCCATCACGGTTTCCACCCGCAATTTGAGCATCGCGGATGTCCGCGCGCTCGGGCGCAAGGAAATGCCCGAGATCGAGCACGTGATGGTGAGCGTTCGTGACAGCGGCACCGGCATCGCGCCGGAAAACCTGAAGAAAATATTCGAGCCTTTCTTCACCACCAAGGAGGTGGGCAAGGGGACCGGTCTCGGCCTGTCGATGGTCTATGGGATCATCAAGCAATCGGGTGGTTTCATCTATGTCGATTCCGAGCTTGGGCGTGGCACGGAGTTCCAGATTATCCTGCCGCGTCATGTTGACGAGCAGCCCGCCAATGCCGCATCCGCCGAAGCGGGCGCGGACGGGCGGGCAGCGATGGGGACGCCGGCTGCTGCCCCCAAGCCGCCCGCGCCGGAAGCGCAGGACCTGTCGGGCCACGGCACCGTGCTGCTGGTCGAGGATGAGGACGCCGTCCGCATGGGCGGAGTGCGGGCGTTGAAGAGCCGCGGCTACACCGTCATCGAAGCCACAAGCGGCGTGGAGGCGCTGGAGGCATTCAAGGCGGCTGGCGGCGCGATCGATCTCATCGTGTCGGATGTGGTGATGCCGGAAATGGACGGACCGACGCTGCTTGGCGAGGTGCGCAAGCTGCAACCCGACATCAAGTTCATCTTTGTTTCAGGCTATGCGGAAGACGCGTTCGCCAAGAACCTGCCGCCCGATGCCGCATTCGGGTTCCTGCCGAAGCCGTTCTCGCTCAAGCAGCTGGCGTCCACAGTCAAGGAATGGATGGAAAAACCAGGCTGAGCGGCGCAGGGCGTCGATCTTCCTCAACCATCTTCTTGCCGGAATCGGCAGGCAGGCGGCATTCTCGACGGTGGTCATCGGCGGTTCAGCTTGCCGCCGCCACAACAGAGCCACAACGCCCGGACGCCGGGCGGGTCGGCAACGCCAGGGGACACATCATGAAGACCAAACTGATCACGACCGGCCTTGCGGCCCTCATCCTTGCCGGCTGCACGCCGGCCTATGATCCGGTGACCGGCTCGCAGCAGGTCAACCGCACGGCGGTCGGCGCGGGGCTTGGCGCGGCGGCTGGCGCCTTGGCAGGCCTCGTCTATGCGGACGCCAAGGACCTCAACTCGCGCGACCAGCGCAACGCCATCCTGATCGGCGCGGGCATTGGCGCGCTCGGTGGCGGTGGCGTCGGGCTTTACATGGACCAGCAGGAAGCGGAATTGCGCCAGCAACTTGCCAATACCGGCGTGTCCGTCACCCGCAATGGCGACCAGATCACGCTCAACCTGCCGTCAAACGTCACATTCGCGGTGGATGCCGATCAGGTGGTCGAGGGCTTCAAACCGGCGTTGAACTCGGTTGCGCTTGTCATGCGCAAATACAACCAGACGCTGCTCGATGTGAAAGGCCACACGGATTCCACCGGTTCGGATGCCTACAATCTCGACCTCTCCATCCGCCGCGCGCTTTCGGTTGCCAACTATCTGAGCCAGGTTGGCCAGATCGACGGACGGCGCTTTGCGGTGGCCGGATTTGGCGAGAGCCAGCCGATCGCCTCCAACGACACCGAACAAGGACGTGCCGCCAACCGCCGCGTCGAAATCCAGATTTCACCGCTGCGGCAAGGCTAGGGTCGGGACCCTAAGCCGTCAACGCGGTCGCAATGCGCGCTGCAAGGCGCGCATTGTTCTCAACAAGCGCGATGTTGGACTTGAGGCTCGCGCCTTCGGTCAACTCGAAAATGCGCTGCAACAGGAACGGTGTCACGGCCTTGCCGCGCACCCCGTTGGCGTCGGCATCCGACATCGCCAGTGAAATCACCGTCTCCATCTGGTCGCGGGCGATTTCGCTGTCTTGCGGCACAGGGTTGGCGATCAGCATTCCGCCCGAAATGCCGAGCGCCTCGCGCGCTTTCTGGAAGCGTGCGACGGCTTCAGGGGTGTCGCAGCGCAGTGGCACCTTGAACTCGCTGACGCGCGACCAGAAGGCCGGAAACCCCGATGTCTGGTAGCCGACAACCGGAACACCTTTTGTTTCCAGCACTTCCAGCGTTTTTCCAAGGTCGAGAATCGCTTTTGCTCCAGCCGAGACAACGATGACCGGCGTTTGTGCCAGTTCGTCGAGATCGGCAGAGATGTCGAAGCTCGATTCCGCGCCGCGGTGGACGCCGCCAATGCCGCCGGTCGCGAAAACGGAAATGCCGGCCCTGTGCGCCGCGATCATGGTTGCGGCAACCGTGGTGCCGGCGGTTTTGCCTTCGGCCATCGCGAATGCGAGGTCGGCGCGCGATGCCTTCATCGCGCCTTGCGTGCGCGCCAATTGCTCGCGCTCGGCCGTGGACAAGCCGATTTTCAGGCGGCCGTCGAGCACGGCGATCGTCGCTGGGACGGCGCCCTCGGCGCGGATGATCGCTTCGACATTGGCGGCCATCGCGGCGTTTTGCGGGAACGGCATGCCATGGGTGATGATGGTGGACTCCAGCGCCACAACCGGCCGCCGCTCCGCAAGGGCTGCCGCCACATCGGCCTCAATGTCCAGCGTCCCGTCCTGCGCAGGGTTCATGGTGCCTGTGTCCTCCTTGCCCACGCCGTCACTGTGATGACACGGGCGCGGGCGCGTCAATCCGCCGGGCAAGCCTTTTGATCATGGCCATCGACAGGGCAGGCGAGGGGCCGGGTTTGGTAACGGTCAGCGCGGCAGCCGCCACGCCGTGGCGCGCCGCTTCGTCCATCGTCGCCCCTGCCATCAGCAGGGCCACCATCGTGCCGGCGAGCGCATCGCCGGCGCCCGTCACGTCCGCCACTTCGACCGGCGGCGGCGACGGAACCTGCTGCACTTGCCCGTGTTCCAAGATCGCCAACGGTCCGGCTCCCGCGCTCACCACGCAACGCCTGACGCCCGCGCGATGCAAGGCAGCCGCATGCTCGGCGGCGGGCCGCGCGGCATCGACGCCAGTCAACGCAGCCGATTCGTGACGGTTGAGAAACAGCGTTGCGAGACGTGGCAGCACGGTCGCGAACCTTGAAACCTTCCCCGCCGAAATCGCAAGGCCATGAACCGGCTTCGACCCCGCCAGATCGAGCGCCGTTTCGATGGCGACGGCTCCGACATTGGCATCGATCAGCAGCGCATCGGCCGACAGCGCGGCTTGCACAACCGGCGACCGTCGAAGCGCCTTGCCGACCGCGGTTTCATGAAGCCGCATGTCCGCAATCGCTGTCACGAGTTCGCCGTCGGGCTCCAGAATCGCGGTATAGGTTGGCGTCGCCCGGTCCAGATGGATGGCCGCCAGGTCGCAAATACCGGCAGTCCTGATCGCGCTCTCGACCATGGCAGCCGCCGCATCGGCCCCGCGCGCCGAAACAAGGGCAACATCGATCCCGAAGCGCCGCGCGGCCCGCGCCGCGTTCAACGCGCCGCCGCCAGCACTCTCGCTGACCGTGGCCGGATTCGACGTGGCTGCGATGTGCGGGGCAGACAGGCGCGCGAGCCTGTCCACATGCGCCCCGCCGATGACAAGGAGCGATGTCATTCAACAACTGCGCCGGGGAAGCGGAACAAAATATGAAAATTGAATTTTTTCAACATGTTAGTACTCTTGCCAAACAAGAACAAAAACGATACGAATTTCGCATGGGCAATTCCTTGCGTGGATTGTCTCCAGGAATGGCGGCAAGCCGCTTTCGCAACGGGTGAAGGGGTGTATATCATGGCGAACAACAGCGCATTGCGGTTGGTTGAGGAAAAGTCGGTGGACAAGAGCAAGGCGTTGGACGCCGCATTGGCGCAGATCGAGCGGGCCTTTGGCAAGGGCTCCGTGATGCGGCTGGGCAAGAATGAGCAGGTTGTCGAAATCGAGACGGTCTCAACCGGTTCGCTTGGCCTTGATATCGCGCTTGGCATTGGCGGCCTTCCGCGTGGGCGCATCATCGAAATCTATGGCCCCGAAAGTTCCGGCAAGACGACGCTCGCGCTGCACACGGTTGCCGAAATGCAGAAGAAGGGCGGCATTTGCGGTTTCATCGATGCCGAGCATGCGCTTGACCCGGTCTATGCACGCAAATTGGGCGTTGACCTCGAAAACTTGCTGATCTCCCAGCCCGACACGGGCGAACAGGCGCTGGAAATCTGTGACACCCTCGTGCGCTCCGGCGCGATTGATGTGATCGTTGTCGATTCGGTGGCGGCGTTGACGCCGCGCGCCGAGATCGAAGGCGAGATGGGCGATTCGCTGCCAGGCATGCAGGCGCGGTTGATGAGCCAGGCGCTGCGCAAGCTGACGGCGTCCATCTCGCGCTCCAATTGCATGGTGATCTTCATCAACCAGATCCGCATGAAAATCGGTGTCATGTTCGGATCGCCCGAGACGACGACGGGCGGTAATGCGCTGAAATTCTATGCATCCGTCCGCCTCGACATCCGCCGCATCGGTTCGATCAAGGAACGTGACGAGGTCGTCGGCAACCAGACCCGCGTCAAGGTTGTCAAGAACAAGATGGCTCCGCCATTCAAGCAGGTCGAGTTCGACATCATGTATGGCGAAGGTGTTTCCAAGACAGGCGAATTGATTGACCTTGGTGTGAAAGCCGGAATTGTCGAGAAGTCAGGCGCGTGGTTCTCCTATAATTCGCAGCGGCTGGGGCAGGGTCGTGAGAATGCCAAGGCTTTCCTGCGCGACAACAAGGCGATCCTCAACGAGATCGAACTGGCGCTGCGCCAGAATGCCGGGCTGATTGCAGGCCAGTTGCTCGACACGGGACCGGCGGAAGACGGAGACGCCGCCGAGGCGGAGTTCGGCTGAGACGGAGACGCCGACAGAGGTCGTTGGTCCGACACCGCGGGGCGGTGGCCGTGACCTGACGGTCAACGCCTTCACCGCAGCTCGCGCGAGCACGCAAGCACCTGACCATGCCATTCTTTTCTGGACCGGCTGACCGCCTGATGCCAAGGCTTGATTTTTCGCGCGGCACCCGCCGGTTGTCATGCGGCGGCTGCATCACGATTCCTGTCTGACATGGCGGGCCTGCATGGACAGCACCGGGGTCCGCGGCTAGAACGCCGCCGACACTGCGCCGCAGCGGGGTTGTCGTTTCTGTTCCGGCCTTGCGCTTTCCGTCCGCCCTCGTGGCGCGGTGGATGGAGGTGGGGTTTGGAAGTCGTGCTTGTAAGTGGTGCTTGGGGCCGGGCCGTCTCGACGTCCGGTCGGTAACGCAGGTGGTGGTGCATGGTCAGCGTCAGTGACATCCGGTCGACATTTCTCGGCTACTTCGAGCGCAACGGGCACGAGGTTGTGGCCTCCAGCTCGCTGGTTCCCCAAAACGACCCGACCTTGATGTTCACCAATGCCGGAATGGTGCAGTTCAAGAACGTGTTCACCGGTCTGGAAAAGCGGCCTTACCGTCGTGCTGCGACAGCACAAAAATGTGTGCGGGCCGGTGGCAAGCACAACGATCTCGACAATGTGGGCTACACGGCGCGCCACCACACTTTCTTTGAGATGCTGGGCAATTTCTCGTTCGGCGATTACTTCAAGGAGGAAGCGATCCATCACGCCTGGACGCTGGTGACCAAGGAGTACGGGCTGAAGCCGGACAAGCTGTTGGTCACGGTCTATCACACGGATGACGAAGCCGCGTCGCTGTGGAAGAAGATCGCGGGTTTTGAGGATCACCGAATCATTCGCATCCCGACCTCGGACAATTTCTGGGCGATGGGCGACACCGGTCCGTGCGGGCCCTGTTCGGAGATTTTCATCGATCAGGGGGAGGCGCTGCAGGGCGGCCCTCCGGGTTCTCCGGATGAAGATGGCGACCGTTTCCTGGAGTTCTGGAACCTGGTCTTCATGCAGTTCGAACAGGTCGACGCCGACACGCGTCTCGCCCTGCCGAAACCGTCGATCGACACCGGCATGGGCCTCGAACGCATGTCCGCCATTCTGCAAGGCGTCACGAGCAATTATGACACTGATCTGTTTCGCACCCTGATCGGGGCGTCGGAGAGCGTCACCGGGGTCAAGGCGCAAGGCGCGCAGCGGCCGAGCCACCGTGTCATCGCCGATCATTTGCGAGCGTCGGCGTTCCTCATTGCCGACGGCGTGATGCCGTCCAATGAGGGGCGTGGCTATGTGCTCCGGCGGATCATGCGGCGGGCGATGCGCCACGCGCATCTGCTGGGTGCGCGCGAACCGGTCATGTGGCAATTGGTGCCGGCGCTCACGGGCGCCATGGGCAAGGCCTATCCCGAACTTCTTCGGGCCGAGGCGCTGATCACGGAAATGCTGAAACTGGAGGAAACCCGCTTCCGCGCCACGCTGGAGCGCGGTTTGTCCTTGCTTGATGAAGCGACAGCCGGGATGGGCGCGGGTGCCAAGCTGGCAGGCGAGACCGCGTTCAAGCTGTATGACACTTACGGCTTCCCGCTCGACCTGACGCAGGATGCGCTCCGGCTGCGCGGCATCGAAGTTGACGAGGCCGGCTTCAATTCAGCCATGGCGCGCCAAAAGCAGGACGCGCGCGCCGCTTGGGCCGGCTCCGGTGACAAAGCCAGCGAGGCGGTCTGGTTTGGCCTCGCCGACCAGCATGGTGCGACCGAGTTCCTCGGCTACACCCGGCTTGCTTCAGAGGGCGTGGTGATGGCCGTCGTCAAGCAAGGCGCGGCGGCCAATGCGGCATCGGCTGGTGAAGAGGTCATGCTCGTCGCCAACCAGACGCCGTTTTATGCGGAGTCCGGAGGCCAGCAGGGCGACGCCGGCACAATCAACGGCGACGGGTTTGTGGTCGAGGTCACTGATACGGTAAAGCGCGCCGGGCGCTTGCATGTCCATGTCGGCCGTGTGGTTTCGGGTTCATTGAAGGCGGGGGATGCCGCGCGCTTCGTCGTCAATGCCGCGCGGCGCGGCCATTTGGCGGCGCACCATTCGGCGACACATTTGCTGCATGAAGCGTTGCGCATCACGCTTGGCGAGCATGTCGCACAGAAGGGTTCGCTCGTTTCGCCCGACAGGCTGCGCTTCGATTTCTCGCAGCCACGCGCCATCAGTGACGAGGAACTGGGCCGCATCGAGGACATCGCCAACGCTGTGGTTCGGCAGAATGCGCCGGTTGTCACCCGCGTGATGAGCGTCGATGACGCCATTGCATCGGGAGCGCGCGCGCTTTTTGGCGAAAAATACGGTGACGAAGTCCGTGTCGTCTCGATGGGCGATTCGGATGCCGGCGAAGGGCGTTTTTCGGTGGAATTGTGCGGCGGCACGCATGTGGCTGCGACCGGCGAGATCGGGCTGATCTCGATCGTAGCCGAAAACGCGGTCGCCTCAGGCGTGCGGCGTATCGAGGCTCTGGCGGGCGATGCTGCGCGTCGGCATTTCCGGGCGCAGGATGAACGCCTCCGCGCCATTGCCGATCTCCTGAAGACAACCCCTCAGGATGCTGAAGCCCGGATCGCGGCGTTGGTCGATGCCAACCGGCAGATGGAACGTGAACTGAAGGATGCACGACGCCAATTGGCGTTGGGTGGCGGCGGTGCCGACGGCCGTGCCGATACCCATGAAGTGATCAATGGCGTGTCATTCCTTGGCCGTATTGTCAAAGGCGTCGAGGCCAAGGATCTCAAGCCCATGGCCGACGAGGCCAAAGCACGGTTGGTGTCCGGCGTCGCCGCGTTCATCGCAGTCGATGAAGAAGGCAAGGCATCGGTCGTTGTCGGCGTCACGGCCGATCTTACCCCCTCGCTGAATGCGGTTGAACTTGTCCGGCTTGCCGCGGGCGTTTTGGGTGGCAAGGGCGGAGGTGGCCGTCCCGACATGGCGCAGGCGGGCGGCCCGGATGGCATGAAAGCCGAATTGGCCATCGCGCAGGTGCGGGCGGCGCTTTCGGTCTGACGTTCACTGCGCGACGCCGCGCTGAAGACTGTCCCTTTGCCGAGACTGTCCCTTTGCGCGGCCGGAGCGCTGATTTCGGCAGAGGCTTGCCGCCAGGAGGTGGCGGCGTCGCTCCTTTGGAAGCCCGGCCGGGATTTTGGGGACCAGACGATTGAGTGATCGGTCTGACAACCGCGTCGGACGAAGAATTGATCCGGTCTGGCGATGATCCGGTCCGGCTCGGCAAGCCCTTTTTCGAAGACCGTCCTGTTGAAAAGGCCCGGGCAGACCGGGCCTTCGCGACCAGATGACGGTCAGTTCACTGCAAGGCAAGCGCCGCTCAGCCCATCGCTTTCTGCAAATTCTCGTCAATTTTATCAAGAAAGCCGGTGGTGGACAGCCAACGTTGATCCGGGCCGATGAGCAGGGCCAAGTCCTTCGTCATCCAGCCGCTTTCGACGGTCTGGATGCAGACCTTCTCCAGCGTGGCGGCAAAGCGGGCGAGTTCGGCATTGTCATCGAGTTTGGCGCGGTGCGAAAGCCCCCGCGTCCAGGCAAAAATCGACGCGATCGAGTTTGTCGAGGTTTCCTCGCCTTTCTGGTGCTGGCGGTAGTGGCGCGTGACGGTTCCGTGCGCCGCCTCCGCCTCGACGGTGCGGCCGTCCGGTGTCATCAAAACGGATGTCATCAGGCCGAGCGATCCGAAGCCCTGCGCCACGATATCGGACTGAACGTCTCCGTCATAGTTCTTGGTCGCCCAAACATAACCGCCCGACCATTTGAGCGCCGAGGCGACCATGTCGTCGATCAGGCGGTGTTCGTACCAGATCTTCTTTTCCCTGAAGGCTGACGCAAACTCGGCCTCGAAGACTTCCTGGAAAATGTCCTTGAAGCGGCCGTCATAGGCCTTGAGGATCGTGTTCTTGGTCGACAAATAGACAGGATAGCCGCGCAGCAGGCCGTAATTCAGCGATGCGCGCGCGAAGTCCCGGATCGAATCATCGAGGTTGTACATCGCCATGGCGACACCCGCACCGGGCGCCTGATAGACCTCGTGCTCGATCACCGCTCCGTCTTCGCCGACGAATTTGATCGAAAGCGTGCCTTTGCCCGGATAGAGGAAATCGGTTGCGCGGTATTGGTCGCCAAAGGCGTGGCGGCCGACAACGATCGGCTTGGTCCAGCCCGGCACAAGGCGCGGCACGTTGTTGCAGATGATCGGCTCGCGGAAAATCACGCCGCCGAGAATGTTGCGGATCGTGCCGTTCGGCGACTTCCACATTTTCTTCAGCTTGAATTCCTCGACCCGTGCCTCGTCCGGGGTGATTGTCGCGCATTTCACGCCGACGCCATGCTTCTTGATGGCGTTGGCGGCATCAATCGTCACCTGATCATTGGTGCGGTCACGCTCCTCGATGCCGAGGTCGTAATATTCGATGTCGATGTCGAGGTAGGGAAAGATCAGCTTCTGTTTGATGAAGTCCCAGATGATGCGGGTCATCTCATCGCCGTCGAGATCGACGACCGGATTGGCGACCTTGATTTTTGTCATGATGAGAATGTCCCCCGGGTGGCGGCCGCTCGGCGGCTCTTGGCGTGGTGCAGTGCCGGACTGCGTGGCGCGACCTATAACAAAGTCTCAATCGGGCGCAAACACGACCTTGGCCCTGCATCCGGGAAACGGTCGCGCCGGCCTCCCGCCGTTGGCTATCGCCTCGTATGGCGCTGACATGCGCCCGCAGTCGTCCCATTCGTTGTCATCCTTCCAGTCGACTTCCTGCCAGTCGACTTCCTGCCAGTTGACTTCCTGGCAGTTGACTTGGCGCAAGGCATCACAGAGCGTGAAGCGCAACGTGCCGGAACGACTTTGAGGGCAGGGCGGAAGGCCGCCTGTCTGGAGGACGGGTTGAACGGACACATGGATGCCATGCCGCTTTTGGCGGTGACGGCGGCGGTTTTCGACACTGAGACCACGGGCCTTGACGTGCGCGATGCGCGCATCGTCCAGTTTGGCGGCGTGGGGCTGGCGCGCGGCCGGATCGAGCCGGACGACAGTTTCGACATGCTGGTGAATCCCGGCGTGCCAATCCCGCCGAAAACGACCGCGATCCATGGTATCACGGACGCGATGGTGGCGGGAGCAGCGCCGTTCCGTGACGTCTATTCGCGGTTCAATGCGTGGCGGGGCCGGCGGTTGATGCTAGGCTTTTCGGTCGGGTTCGACTTGGCCGTTTTGCAGCGCGAGGCTGAACGGGCCAATCTGCCGGCGCCGGTGCCGCGGGCGCTGTGTGTGCGCATGCTGGCACAGGTGGCGTTGCCGCACCTGCATGAGCCGTCGCTTGATGTTCTTGCCGATCATCTGGGTGTGCCCGCGGGCGACCGTCACACCGCGCTGGGCGATTCGTTGATCACGGCGCAGGTGTTCCGCAAGCTGGTGCCGCATCTCACGGCACGCAATGTGCGCACCGTGGCGGAGGCAGAGCGTGCCTGCGCGGGGCTCTCGGCGACTGTCCAGCGCCAGCAGGCGGCGGGCTGGGCGGAGCCCTTCGACGACAAGTCGGGCAGGGCGGCATCGCTCCCGGCTCTCGGCGCTGTTGACCCTTTTGCGTTCAGGCACACCGTTTCCGATGCCATGGCCCGAAACCCGGTTGTGGCAAAGGGATGTCTCAGTGTCCTGCAAGCCGTGCATCTGATGACCGAGCGCAAGATTTCATCGCTTTTCATCACCAAGACGGGCGAATCCGGTCTGCCTGTTGCGAATTATGGCATCCTGACCGAACGTGACGTGATGCGATTGGTCGCGCAGGATGGACCGCAGGCGCTGGAGCGCAGCTGCGCTGTGTGCGCGACACGGCCGCTGATCGCCATCCCCGGGACTGATCTCGCCTATCGTGCAATCAGCCTGATGGGACGCCGGAAGATTCGCCATTTGGCAGTCGCCGATGCGGAGGGACGTCTTGCCGGTGTCGTTTCGGCACGGGATTTCCTGAAGCTCAGATCCTCGCCGGCGCTGGACCTGCACAACCGGATCGTCACGGCGGTGGCGCCGGCTGAAATGGCGGAAGCGTGGGGCAGTCTGCCGGCCGTTGCCGCCGCCATGCTTTCGGATGCGGTGGATGCGCGGCTGATGACGCGCATCATCTCCGATGAGATCGGCGCGATGACTGCGCGGGCAACCGAACTCGCGCTCGCCGACATGGAGACAGCCGGGCAGGGCATGCCGCCTTGCGGGTTCTGTGTCGTTGTCCTTGGCTCCGGGGGGCGCGGCGAAAGCCTGCTTGCCGCCGATCAGGACAATGCGATCATCTTTGCCGAAGGCGCGCCTGACGGGCCGCAAGATCGGTGGTTTGCCGAACTCGGCATGCGCCTGTCGGAGCATTTGCATGCGGCCGCCATTCCGCTCTGCAAAGGTGGGGTGATGGCGCGCAACCCGCAATGGCGCGGCTCACTCGGCGTCTGGAAGGATCGCGTG
>JALOTE010000115.1 GCA_025458045.1 Rhizobiaceae bacterium | reverse complement strand
GGGATAAACCCGAGGATGACTAACGGGTGGACAGGTTCGTGACGTCAAGACGGCGCAACCCCCGCGCAATTCTTGCTCATCATCGACCTGCAAAATGGTCGGGCTGTTGCCGTGTTCTCGCTACTTGGTCATCCTCTGACCTCAGTCATCCTCGGCCCTTGGTCATCCTCTGACCTTAGTCATCCTCGGCCTTGTGCGGGATAAACCCGAGGATGACTAACGGGTGGACAGGTTCGTGACGTCAAGACGGCGCAACCCCCGCGCAATTCTTGCTCATCATCGACCTGCAAAATGGTAGGGCTGTTGCCGTGTTCTCGCTACTTGGTCATCCTCTGACCTCAGTCATCCTCGGCCCTTAGTCATCCTCGGCCTTGTGCCGAGGACCCAGTCTTTTGACGTGATCAAAGCATTGCTGGGTCCTCGGGATAAACCCGAGGATGACGAGGACGGTGGAAGAACCCAAAGATGACCAAGGAGGGGGCCGCCCCGAGGATGACCAAGGAGGGGGATGAATCCGAGGATGGCGATGGGTCCGGCGCTGACTATTGCGAAACGGCAGGCACCGCCTTCAGATAGGCGGCGATCGCCTCAAGGTCGGATTTCGGCAGCCGGGCCATGTTCTGCTGGACGCTCACCATCGAGCCGCCGACGCTGTCGAATTCCGGCGTGAAGCCGGTCGCGAGATAATCCACGATCTCGCTTTCGCTCCACGCCCCGACATCCTTCGCGCCCGGCGTGATGTTGGGGATGCGGCCTTCGCCATCGGGATTGTCACCGCCGGCGAGCCATTGCCCGGAGATAAAACCGCCCATCGCATCGCGCGGCGTGTGGCATTCGCCGCAATGGCCGGGGCCTTCAACCAGGTATTGCCCGCGCGCCAATTTGGCGTCTGCCGTGTCGACTGCCACGCGCGGCGCGGTGTCGAGATAAAGCGCCTTCCAGACGCCGACGCCCATGCGGATGGAGAAGGGGAAATTCAGGGCATTGGGCGGCGGGACATTGTCGCTTTGCGGCAGGGCGCGCATGAATTCCCAGAGGTCCGCGATGTCCTGGTCGGTCATGCGGGCATAGGAGCCATAGGGGAACGACGGATAGTAATGCGCCATTTCGGGCGAGGTGCCCTTGAGCATCGCATTGGCGAAATCGCGGAAACCCCAGCCGCCAATACCGCGCGGCGAGGGCGAAATGTTGGGCGCGACGAACGTGCCGAAATCGGTTTTCAACTCAAGCCCGCCTGCGAGCAGCAGCTTGGCGTCATCCTTGGCGCCGGGCGCGGCATGGCATGAGGCGCAACCGGAGGCCCAGAACACTGTTTCGCCGCGGGCCGCGTCCCCGGCCGGAAAGCCGAGGATGCGTTCTTCGGTCAGGCCGCGCGGCTGGATGACCAGCAAAAAGCCAACGCCGCAAAGAGCCGCGACACCGGCAGCCCCTGCCAGCCATTTCCAAAGAGCCGGAAGCGCAGCCATTGGCGCTGAGCCTTACTTGGCCACGCGGTAGACCTCGTGGCAGGCCTTGCAATTGGCGGCAACCGTTCCGAATGCCGCGCCGACAGCACCGGCATCGGCGAACGTCATCGCGGCTGCGGCGGCGGTGTCAGCCTCGAATTTGGCGACCTTGGCTTTGAAATCATCCATGTTCGCCCAAATTTCCGGCTTGGCTTCGGTTTCAAAGCCGGTTTCCGAACCGACGGGGAACAGGTCGGCGTAAGTTTTGGCAACCGTGTTCATGGTGGTGAACGCCGCCACGGCGGCAGCCGCATCGAACGGGGTCTCGCCCTTGGCCATTTTCGACAGGACGCCGGTTGCGCCGCCAACCTGCTTCATCGCTTCCTGGCGCAGTTCCTGCGGTTCGGCGGCAATGGCAACGGTTGCGAAGATGGCGGTTGCGGCAAGCGTGATGGCGGTGATGGTGCGTTTCATCAGGCAGTCTCCCGGAGGTTGGCAGCCGAAGCTGCGGAATGCGTCCAGCCTATCACCGGGATCATGACACGCATCGGCCAAACATGGTGACAGCGCGTCAATTCTTTGTGAACAGGAACAGATCGCCCTCGATTTACGCCAAGTCGCACAAGGTGGATCAAACTGGGTCAACCTGAAATGATCGCAGGTGCTCCGGCGACATCGATGGCGAAGGCGTAGGATTTCGCCAGTTCCTCCAGCCGAGAGAAACGGCCGGACGCGCCGCCATGGCCGGCATCCATGTTGATGTCGAACACCACGTCGGCGCCTGACGTCGAATGGTCGCGCAGCCGGGCGACCCATTTGGCCGGTTCCCAATAGGTGACGCGCGGATCCGTCAGGCCGGCCATGGCGAGCACGGGCGGGTAGGGCAGGGCGGTGACGTTGTCATACGGGGAATAGGCGGCGATCCAGCCATATTCCTCTGCGCTTGCGATCGGGTTGCCCCATTCGTTCCATTCGGGCGGGGTCAAGGGCAAGGTCGCGTCGAGCATGGTGTTCAGCGCGTCGACAAACGGCACCCCGGCGATAATGCCGCCAAACAGGCCGGGCGCCATGTTGGCGACCGCGCCCATCAGCAGGCCACCGGCCGACCGGCCCTCGGCGATGATGCGGCCTTGCGCGGTGAACCCCTCGCGCACCAGATGTTCGCCCGCCGCGATGAAATCCCGGAACGTGTTGGCCTTGTGGGCCTTCTTGCCGTGCTCATACCAGCGTTGGCCCTTGTCCTTGCCGCCCCGGACATGCGCGATGGCATAGACAAAGCCGCGATCCACCAAGGACAGGATGTTGGTCGAAAAGGATGCGGGAATGGTGATCCCGTAGGCGCCATAGCCATAGAGCAGGCACGGTGCCGACCCGTCGAGCGGCGTGCCCTTGCGGTAGAGCAGCGAGACGGGGATGGTTTCGCCGTCTGGCGCAGGCGCAAGCACGCGCCGCGTCACGTAATCATCCGGGTTGTGACCCGATGGCACGGTCTGCGTTTTCAGCAGAACACGCTCGCGTGTCGCCATGTTGTAGTCGAAAAGCTGCGTCGGCGTCGTCATCGAGGAGTAGGTGAAGCGGATGACGTCGGTGTCATATTCGGCGGCACCTTGAAGCCCGAGCGAATAGGCCTCCTCGTCGAATGCGATGGCATGTTCCTCGCCGGTTGCGCGGTCCTTGATGACGATGCGGGGCAGGCCGTCGCGCCGCTCGATCCATGCGAGATGACGCGCATAGGCGTTGATCGAGATGATCAGTCGGCCGGGTTCATGCGGGATATAATCCTGCCACGAGGCACGCTCCGGCGTTGCGGCAGGCGCAGTCATCACCTTGAAATCCTTTGCGCCATCGGCATTGGTGAGGATGAAGAAAACGTCGCCGCCTTCCTCCAGCTTGTACTCGGTCTCGGCCATCCGCGGCGATACGGCGCGCGGGCCGGCGAGCGGGTTGGCGGCATCCAGCAGCAACACCTCCGAGGAATCATGGTCGCCCGCGGAGATGAAGATGACGTCGTTCAGGCGGCTGCCATCGACATCGACGAAAAAGGCCGGATCGGGCTCTTCATAGAGCAGTATGTCGTCAGCCTGATCCGTGCCGATGTGGTGCAGCATGACCTTCGACGGGCGGTGATTGTCATCGACATGCACGTAAACAATGCCGGAATTGTCCGCCGTCCAGACACCGCCGCCCGCGGTATCTTTCACCCGGTCGGCCATGTCGGCGCGGGTGGCAAGATCACGCACGACAAGCGTGTAGTATTCGGAACCGTTGTCGTCGAAACTCCACAGCAACTGCGCGTGGTCATGGCTGGCATGTGCGGTGCCGATGGAGAAGAACGCCTTGCCTTCCGCCTCCTTGTCACCGTCGAGCAGGATGTCGCGTTCGGCGGTGATGTCCGCGCGCGGCACGCGGTAGAAGCGCGGATGCTGGCCGCCGGTCACATGGTTGGACCCGTAGGCAAACGGCCCGTCCGGCACGGGCACCGTTTCGTCATCCTCCTTGATGCGGGCGCGCATTTCGGCAACCAGCGTCTCCCGCAGGGGCTTCAAAGGTTCAAACCATGCCTCCGCCCACGCATTTTCCGCGTCCAGATGCGCCTTGATGTCCACGTTCAGGATTGAAGGATCCTTGAACACGGCCTGCCAGTTGTCATCGCGCAGCCACGCATACTCGTCCGTCCGCGTGATGCCGTGGCGCGTGTCAATGACGGGTTTGCGCGCCGGGCGCGGCGCGGGCGGAAGGTGGCGCATGGGAGACTCCAAACTGCTGTGGCTGCGTCCGCTTAGCCTTCATCAGCTTCGAAGGTCAAAGCGGTGCCATTCATGCAATAGCGCAGGCCCGTTGGCGCGGGGCCGTCCGGGAACACATGGCCGAGATGCGCGTCGCAGGTGGCGCAGCGTGTTTCCGTGCGCGTCATGAAAAATGATCGGTCGGTGTATTCGGCAACGGCCTCCTCTTTGACGGGTGCAAAAAAGCTCGGCCACCCGGTGCCGGAGTCGAACTTGGCCGACGAGACAAACAGCGGCGTTCCACAACAAACGCAGGCATAGGTGCCTTGGCGCTTCTCGGTGTTGAGAGGGTGCGAGAACGCGCGCTCGGTGCCGTGCTTGCGCGTCACGTAAAACTGGTCGGGGGTCAGCATCGCCTCCCATTCGGCGTCGCTGCGGCGGATGCTGGGTTCAGGGTTGGTCTTGCGCGCGCGGTCCGCCGCGCGGGAAAAAAGGCTCATGGCTGCACCTCGGTTCTTGGCGGGTGACACCGGAGATAGCGCGGTTTTGCAGTTTCGCCATCAGGAAAGACGTCGAACAACCCGTTGTTGCCGGCGGTTTGCATTGCGACGCTCCGCCACGCTTGAACCGCCTGTTGAAAGCGCACGGCAACTCTTGCCGCACAGTGTGAGGCTGCCTATGTCGGGTCGGGTGGGGGTTTTCAGCGCGCCCGTTCAATCAGGTTGACGGAATGTCATTGACGTTTTTTGCGTTCTTCGCGCCGTTCCTTGCGGCACTCGCCGCACCGGTTCTGGTCAGGCGCATGGGCGCAGCCGCGGGCTGGGTTCTGGCCGTGGTGCCAGCCCTTTTGTTTGTCCATTGGTGGGGGTTTCTCCCCGAAGTTGCTGCCGGTGAGCGCATCACCGGCGGTTATCGCTGGATCCCGTCGCTGAACGTCAATTTCTCCTGGTTCATCGACGGCCTCTCGCTCACGTTTGCGCTGCTCATCACCGGCATCGGCACTCTGATCGTGATTTATGCCGGGGCTTATCTTAAGGGGTACCCGACGCAGGGGCGCTTCCTCTCGTTCATCCTGATGTTCATGGGCGCGATGCAGGGCCTTGTGCTGGCCGATTCGTTCCTGATGCTGTTCGTCTTCTGGGAATTGACGTCGATCACCTCATTCCTGCTGATCGGTTTTGACCACAAGCGGGAAGCCGCGCGCCGTGCCGCCTTGCAGGCGCTGGTGGTGACGGGGCTTGGCGGCTTGGTCTTGCTCGCCGGCCTGATCGTGATCTGGAACATCACCGGCGTCAGCGAGATGAGCCTGCTGCTGGCAACCGGAGACACGCTGCGGCAGAGCCCGTTCTACCTCTTGGCGCTGGTGCTTGTGCTGGGCGGCGCTTTCACCAAGTCGGCGCAGTTTCCGCTGCATTTCTGGCTGCCGAACGCCATGGAAGCGCCGACTCCCGTGTCGGCCTATCTCCATTCCGCGACCATGGTGAAGGCAGGCGTTTATCTCTTGATGCGGCTGAACCCGGCGATGGGCGACACGGCGGCATGGGCCACGATCCTGCCGCTGTTTGGCGGCGTGACGCTGGCTGTCGGCGCGTTTCTCGCCATCCGCCAGACGGACCTGAAGCTGATGCTGGCTTACACCACGGTTGCATCGCTCGGGCTGCTCGTGATGCTGACCGGTGTCGGCACGGAGAAGGCGCTTGCGGCCGCCGCGCTGTATCTCGTGGCGCATTCGCTGTTCAAAGGCGCTCTTTTCATGGTCGCAGGCGCCATCGACCACGAAGCGGGAACGCGCGACCTGACTAAGCTTTCGGGCCTGCGTAAGGCGATGCCGGTGACCTTCACAGCGGGCCTTCTGGCCGCGTTGTCGATGGCCGGCTTGACACCCTTCTACGGCTTCATTGCCAAGGAGGAAATCTACTATGCGCTTTCCGGCACTTGGCCCGCGCATGCGATGCTGCTCATCGTCGCCGTGCTGGCCAACGCGTTGATGTTTGCCGTTGCCTTTGCCGTCGGTCTCAAACCTTTCATCGGCGCGCCGGTGGAGACACCGAAACACGCCCATGACGGGCCGGTTGGCCTGTTGGCCGGGCCGTTGCTTCTTGCCGTCACAGGGCTTGCGGCGGGGATCGTCTGGCCGCTGGCCCACAGCCTTTTTGCCGATCCGGCGGCCACGGCGATTGCCGGTCAACCGATCACCATCAAGACCGGCATTGTGCCGCACTGGAACGCAGCCTTCATGCTGTCGCTGGTCACGGTGGCTCTCGGGATCGCGTTCTACGTCGGTCTTGGCCGCCTGCGTGCCATCGCCGACCGCGTTGTCACCGGTATTGGCTGGGGGCCGGACCAGGGGTTCGACCAGTTCACGCGCGGCCTGCTTGGCCTGTCGGTCGCCACCACGCGATTCAGCCAGAGCGGTCGCCTTGAGACCTACATGACCGTGACGTTTGCTTCGCTGGCCGCGGTCTTGCTGCTGCCGATGATCCTGGGTGATGAGCTGCCGGGCGTTCCAGCTTTTCCGCAAGCCCGTTTCTTTGACTGGGCGATGGTGCTGATCGCCGCAGTCGGGATCATCGCGGTCGTCTGGGCGAAGAACCGGCTGACCGCGATCGTGTCACTCGGCATCCAGGGCTTCGCGGTGGCTGTCATCTTCATGCTCAACGGCGCGCCGGACCTTTCCTTCACCCAGTTCATGATCGAGACCTTGTCCGTCGTCATCCTCGCACTGGTGATGACGCGGCTGAGCCTGACGCCCTCCGACCACCGGCCGACCGGCTCCAAAGTCATAGATCTCGTGATCGCGCTGGCAGTCGGCGCCGGTTTCACGCTGCTGTTGCTGAAGGTGCTGGAGCGGCCGCTCGACCCGACCCTGGCCACCTTCTTTGCCGATTTTTCGGGAACCGTGGCGTTTGGCCGAAACATCGTGAACGTGATCCTCGTCGATTTCCGCGGGGTGGACACGTTGGGCGAAATCGGGGTGGTGATGATCGCTGGCCTTGCCATTCTCGCGCTGATCCGCATCCGGGTCAGCGCGGCCGGAAATCGCCGTGAAATGCGGGAGGCGAAGTGATGCAAACACTGATCCTGCGCACGATCTCGCCCGTTCTGTGTGCGTTCATGATCCTCTATTCCGTGTTCATCACGCTGCGCGGCCACAATGATCCCGGTGGCGGTTTCATCGGCGGGCTGATTGCCGCATCAGCCTTCGCGATCTACGGCATCTCGCATGGCGTGGGTGCGGTGCGCCGCGCGATGTATTTCCATCCGATGGCGATAGCAGGGTTCGGTCTGTTTTTTGGCACCCTGACGGGCTTGCTGGCCTATTTCACGGCCGAACCGTTCTTCACCGGCAAATGGGCGTTTCCGGACGTTTTTGGCGTCACCGTGGCGCTGTCGACGCCCATGTTTTTCGATATCGGTGTCTATTTTGTTGTCGTCGGGGCCATCACCTCCATCGCGCTGGCGCTCGAGGAGGACCATCACTGATGGAGACGCTGCTTGCATTGCTGATCGGCGTCTATTTGACAGCCGCTGTTTATCTGATGATTTCCAAGCACACGATCCGGCTCATTCTGGGCGTGGCACTGCTGTCCAACGGCGTGAACCTGCTGATTTTCACGGCGGGACGTTTGACCGCCGACGTACCGCCGATCATCGCCTATGGCTCGGTTGTCCCGGCGGGTCCGGTCGCCAACCCGTTGCCGCAGGCGCTGGTGCTGACAGCGATCGTCATCGGGTTTTCGTTCTTCGCGTTCCTGCTGGTGCTGACTTACCGCGCCTACCGTGACCTCGGCACCGATGACAGCGACCATATGAAACTGGCGGAACCAGATGGTGTCCGCCCGCCGCAGGGGTATTGAGCCATGGCGGCTGGCAAGGGCGAAATCACGGTTGACGTGACGCAGGCTTGGGTCATGACGCCAGTTCAGCCGATGGACTGGCTGATCGTCGCGCCTATCGTGCTGTGCCTTGGCGCAGGCGGCATCCTGCTCATGTTCCGCAAGGATGTGCGCCAGCATGTGCGGATAACGCTCGGCGGCCTCGCGCTTGTTGTGGTGGCCAATGGCGCGCTTTTGCATCGCGTGGTCACCGACGGCCCCTTGGTGATGACGATGGGCCGCTGGCTCCCGCCCTTCGGCATCACATTCAACGCCGACATTCTCGGCGTGAGCTTTGCGCTGGTCGCCTCGATCGTGGCGCTGCTGGGCGCGCTTTACGCAATCAGCGATGTCGACGACATCGAGCGCCGCTACGGGTTCTACCCGTTCCTGATGATGATGATGGCCGGGGTGATGGGCTCGTTCCTGACCGGTGACATCTTCAACCTGTATGTCTGGTTCGAAGTGCTGCTGATCTCGTCGTTCGGGCTCATCGTTCTCGGTTCGACGCATCGGCAACTGGACGGCGCGCTGCGCTATGCCTTCCTGAACCTCATCGCGACAACGATCTTCCTGATCACCACCGGCTATCTTTACGGCGTGTTTGGCACGCTCAACATGGCCGATATCGCGCGCAAGGCTGCTGAGCACCGCGAAGCCGGGCCGCTGCTGACAATTGCCGCGCTCTATTTCTTCGCCTTCGGCATGAAGGCTGCGGCCTTCCCCGTCAACGCCTGGCTGCCTGCCTCCTATCACACGCCGAAGGTGGTGGTGTCGGCGATCTTTGCAGGCTTGCTGACCAAGGTCGGTGTTTATGCGTTGCTGCGGGTTGGCTTCACCCTGTTTCCGCCTGAGCGCGACGTGTTTGCGCCCGCCTTCGCAATTGCCGGTGCGCTGACCATGGTGCTGGGCGCGCTCGGCGCACTGGCGCAGAACGACATCCGCCGCATGCTGGCGTTTCTGGTGGTGTCCGGCATCGGCCTGATGCTGGCAGGCATCGCGATGAGCGGGCCGCTCGGCATTGGCGGGGCGGTGTTCTACGCCCTTCACTCGATGGTGGCGATGACCGCTGTGTTCCTGCTGGCAGGGCTGATGCAGCGCCGCAACGGGGCGGCCCATCTGAGCGATGCCGGCGGCCTCTACGCGTCGTCGCCGCTGTTGGCCGCGCTGGCGCTCGTGCTGATTTTCGCTGTCGCGGGCCTGCCGCCGTTCTCGGGGCTGTGGCCCAAGGTGATGCTGGTCAAAGCCGGTCTCGACATTGGCGCCTGGTGGCTTGTGGCGACGATCCTGCTGTCGGCTTTCCTGACCACTCTCGCGCTGGCGCGGCTGTTCCTGCTTGCGTTCTGGCGGCCGGCTCCGGCGGGGTTTGCGGGACAGGCAAGCCCGGACAGCCGTTCGGCGCTGGCGGGAGTCGTCGGCCTGACCGTGCCGCTTGTGGTGTTCGGGGTCTATCCGGAGCCGGTCGTCCAATTGTCTGTTTCGGCGGCCGAATGGCTGCTCAATCCGCAACCCTATGTGAACGCCGTCTTTCCGGCGGCCCAGCCTTGAGATGAGGGAGGCCGGCTCATGAATGTTGGAACCATCAACCTTGTCTTCGCGATTCTGTGGATGGCGGTGACAGGCACGTTCTCGCTTCCCAACTTCGTGCTGGGCTTCGTGTTCGGCGCGCTGGCCCTGTATCTCATCCGTGAACAGACGGGCTCCGACGGCTATTTCGCGCGCTGGCGGCGCATCGGTGCGCTGGTGCGGTTGTTCCTGTATGAACTGGCCATGTCGGCATGGCGTGTCGCCACCATGGTGCTGCGCCGAGACATGGATCTGAAGCCCGGCATCTTTTCCTACGAAACCGCATTGACACGGGATGCCGAGATCACGCTTCTCGCCAATCTGATCACGTTGACACCGGGAACGCTGAGCGTCGATGTGTCGGACGACAAGCGCACGCTCTACATCCATGCCGTGGACTGCAGGGACATCGAGGCGACCCGCGCCGACATCCGCAACGGTTTTGAAAAACGCATCCGCGAGGCCTTTGCATGACGGGCGCACTTTCATCCGAGGCTGTGCTGCATGGCGCAACGCTGGTCGCGCTGGGCTTGCTGTGCGTCTCGTTCATTGTCACCGTGTGGCGCGTCATCGTCGGCCCCACCTTGCCGGACCGGGTGCTCGCGCTGGACATGCTGGTCGCAGTCGCGATCGGCTTCATCGCCGTCATCGCAGTGAAGACCAGTTTTGTCCTCTATGTGGACATTGCCATTTCGCTTGGGTTGGTCGGCTTTCTTGCAACCGTGGCCTTCGCCCGCTTCGTGTTGCAACGCCAGCGCCACTCCGAAACCGGACCGTCGAAACCAGTTGCGGAGACCCGCCATGATTGACGATCTCGCCAATTATGCCGCTGCCGCCCTTGTGATCGCAGGCGGTTTCTTTGCCTTGATCGGCGCAATCGGATTGATTCGCTTTCCTGATCTTTATTCCCGTTCGCATGCCGCATCCAAGGCTGGTACGGTTGGTTCAGGCTTGTGCATGGTTGCGATCGCTCTTTGCACGGACGATCCGGCCACCTCCTTGCGGGCCATCGCAGGCGTGCTGTTCTTTGTCCTCACCGCGCCCGTTGCCGCTCATCTGTTGATGCGGGCCGCCTACAAGGCAGGCTATCCGCTTTGGAGCGGTTCGATTGTTGATGAAATGCCAAGGCAGATCAAGCATTTGCCTTGATTTGACCATAGTCCGTTATTCTATTACGAGGGCAACAGTCCCTGTAGTGTGTCGATCTGCCAGCGCCGAACACTGCAGCCACAACAGCAAATGCGCACCGCAGGACTTCGCTGAACTCTCTGTTCACACCTGCTGTTTGACTTTTCTGTCAATTTGATGTCTGGCTTCGTGATCCATCGATACAATGGATAATTCTGCGCAACACTTACGTAGGGAAAGAGTAACTCGCCATGGAAAACGCAAACGGAATGAGTGAGGAACTGGTGGAAATTGCAGCCGAGGTTGTGTCTGCTTATGTCAGCAACAACCCCCTGCCTGCCGCCGATCTGCCACAACTGATCCGTTCAGTTCACGCGGCTTTCGCCGGTCTTTCAATGCCGGCGGCGCCGGCGAAGGAGGAGCGTGCCGCACCCGCCGTGAACCCGAAAAAGTCCGTGTTCGACGATTACATCATTTGCCTTGAAGACGGCAAAAAGTTCAAATCGCTGAAGCGTCATCTGATGACACATTACAAGCTGACACCTGAGGCTTACCGCGAGAAATGGGGCCTCGATTCCGGCTATCCGATGGTTGCCCCCAATTACGCCAAACAGCGCTCGGAACTGGCGAAACAAATGGGCCTCGGCCGCAAGGCCTGATTGCAAGGTCATTGACCCGACTGCGAGGCGCGGCTCCCTTCGGGGGCCGCGTTTTGATTTTCCGCACAGACTTATCCCCGTTGCGCCACCGTGTGGAATAAGGAATATATTCCTTTATTCACGGGGTGTGCGATGCAGGGTCAATCACGGGTGGCGGCGGTCGAACTGGCGGCGGAGCCGGACGGACGGATGGGGGAGTGGTCTGCTGCCTGGATCGAGGCAGCATCGCCCGAACGCCGCGCCGAAATGTGCGAAGCTGTCATCGATCTGTCGGCGGCCCTGTTCAACGTCGATAGCAAGGCCCTGCGTCGCGCCACACGATGCGATCAGGATACCGCGCGCGTGCGCCAGATCGCCATGTACTTCTGCAACACCACGCTGGGGATCAGCCTGACCTTGATCGGCAAGGTGTTCAGCCGTGACCGCACGACTGTTGGCCATGCCGTCCAGCTCATCGAATTGCTGCGCGACGACCGTGACTTTGACGCGATCATGGAGCAGGGCGAAAAGGTGATCCGCGCGGCGTTCTTTCGCAGCACCGGCCATGGGGCGCGCAATGACGCAGCCTGAGATCATGGGCGAGCACGCCATTCTTGACGCACTCAAGGCCGGACCGCTGCGGATGAAGCCGCAAGCGGGCGGCCGGATCAGGCTGGTGCGCGGACGTGGCGACGTGGTTGGCACCGCCCGCGCAGAGGTGTTGAGCAGCCTTGCCGCGCGCGGCGCGATCTGTCGTGACGGCGTGATGCTCGCCAGTCCAACACTGCCTACGCCGCAGCGCGACACGACCGATGTGGCCGTGACGGTGGATGGCGTCACGACAATGGCAAGGCGGGTGAAGATCGAGTGCCCGCTCGATTATCTGCGATCCCACAAGGGGGCCGATGGTCAGGCCTGGATCAGCGCCAGCCAATGGGCCGCCGGAGACCGGCTGCGAACCGACTTCACTCGCGCCCACATGATGCCAGGCATTGGCATGCGCTGGAGCGCGGCGCCCAAGGCTTCGCCGTCGGCCGCGTCCGGCGGGGCCGACATGACGGATGGCGCGATTGCCGCGCGCGCGCGCGTCGATGCGGCGCTGGATGCGGTCGGCCCGGAACTCTCCGGATTGTTGCTGGATGTCTGCTGCTTTCTCAAAGGGCTGACGCAGGTTGAGGCGGAGCGCGCATTGCCGCCACGGTCGGCCAAGGTGCTGGTCCGCATCGGGCTTGGCATGTTGGAGCGCCACTACGCGCCGCCGCGCCGGGCGCGGCCGCGCCATTGGGGCGCGGATGATTACCGCCCGCTGCTGTAACGGTGAATCCGGTCAGGCGGCGCGGCGCGCCGCTTCCTGCTTGATGCGGCGGACCATGGCGCGCAGGCCGTTGGCGCGCTGCGACGACAGATGCGCGTCAAGCCCGAGCGATGCCAGCAGCGGCTCGGCTTCGAGCCCCGCGACTTCGGCCGGTGTCAGCCCGTCATAGGCGGTGGTGATGATGGCGACGAGGCCGCGCACGATATGGGCGTCCGAATCGCCGCGGAAGCGCAGGCGGCCGCCGCCAGCCGGATCGCTTTCGGTGACAAGCCAAACCTGGCTGGCGCACCCTTCGACCTTGTTGGCTGCGGTCTTTTCGGCTTCGGCGAGCGACGGCATGTCGCGGCCAAGCTCGATGATGTAGCGGTAACGATCCTCCCAATCGTCAAGCAGGGCGAAATCATCGCGGATCGTGGCAAGCTGTGTCATGGCAATCTCTTGCCAGAACCAGCGGAAATCTCAAAGCGGTGAATGGGGCGCTGCGGCGCGTCGCCGCGCCGAAAAACGAGTGACGCGGCGTTGCCGCGCCGAAAAATGAGTGACGCGGCGTTGCCGCGCCGAAAAATGAGTGACGCGGCGTTGCCGCGCCGAAAAATGAGTGACGC
>JALOTE010000019.1 GCA_025458045.1 Rhizobiaceae bacterium | reverse complement strand
ACGAACGTTACGGCCTTGAAAAGCTGCGCTTGCGCTTCGCCGCCGAGATGGGACTGCGCGGCCCCCACCATGTGCCCGAGCCATGGGCGAGCCTGATCAAATGAACGGCGCTTAGCCCAAAATTCAACCAAACTGCTTGGCGCTTCGTCATCTGCCCTGCTAACGCGCGGGCCATGTCATCATCCCAATTCCTTGCCGGCTCCCGCCGCTGCCTTCCGGTTCTGGTTTCGGCCGCACCCTTCGGCGCATTGTTCGGCGCGGTGGCGGTCGACAACGGCTTCACCGTCGGCGAAGCCGTGCTGATGAGCGCGACCGTGTTTGCCGGTGCCAGCCAGATGGTCGGCATCGAGTTGTTCGGCCAGAATGTCGCGCCATGGCTGATCGTCCTGTCGATCTTCGCGGTCAATTTCCGCCATGTTCTCTATTCCGCCGCCATCGGCAAACACTTCGCCTTCGGCGCCGAGTGGAAGCGGCTGGTGGCGTTCTTCCTGATGACCGACCCGCAATTTGCCGAAAGCGAGGCGATTGTCCGGCGCGGCGAGAAACTGTCTTTCGCGTGGTATCTCGGTCTCGGCCTGCCACTGCTTGTGGCTTGGCCGGTGCTCGCTTGGTTGGGCGCAACCTTCGGAAAACTCATCGAGAACCCGCACGCGCTCGGCCTCGACATCGTGCTGGCGGTCTATTTCTTCGGGATGCTGCTTGCCACCCGCAACCGGCCCCTGTGGCTGCCGGTCGTGGCGGTGAGCGCGATTGCCTCCATCGCCGCGTGGTTCACCATCGGCTCGCCTTGGCATGTGTCGGCGGGCGCGTTCGCGGGCGTCGCGGTGGCCGCGATGCTCGTGAAGCCGGAGCCCGCGCAGGCCGGTCCGGGCTTGGGCAACCCATGAGCGATAACGTCTGGATCATCCTTGCGGCCGCCGTCGTCACCTACCTCACGCGGGCGGGCGGCTTTTGGGTGCTGTCGCGGTTCGAGCGAATCCACCCGCGCGTGGAAGCCGGATTGAACGCTGTTCCCGCCGCCGTGCTGACCACGCTGGTCGCGCCGCAAATGGCGGCGGGCGGCATTCCGGAATGGGCGGCGTTCGCAGCCGCCGCCACCATCGGCACCCGCTTTGGCATGGTTGCGGGCTTCATGACGGGCTGGGCCGTGGTCATCGCGCTGCGGGCGATGGTTTAGCTGCCGCGCTGCCCGCGGTCCAACTCAAGCGACAGGCTTCATCATCCGCTTCAGCACATCCGTCTTGAACCAGAAGTGCTGTGCGAGCGCGCCGGCGATGTGAAGCAGCACCGCAGGCAGCAAAATGAAGCGGGCATTGGAATGCCCGTCCGCCGCAGCCTCGATGCCAAGGAACCATGCCGCGGAACCGGAAACCGGCATCAACAGCAACAGGCCGTACAGTACGACATGCACCGCGTTAGAGGCATAGACGTCAAGTTTGGAAGCGCCGCCCGGATGGGCTGGCACGCCGCGCGTGAAGCGCAGCCACAACCGCCACGCCGCAAAAACCCAGATCGCCAAACCGGAGACGACATGCGCCCACGCCAGCGCCAGATCAAATCCGCCCGGCACCCCGCCGTCCATATAGGCGTCAAACGCCTCCTCGACGCCGTCATGTCCGACAATCTGGAACAGGATGAGCAGGGCGACGAGCCAATGCAGCCGGATCTGGAGTTTCGAGTAACCGGCGGGGCGGGAAAGGGTGGCCATGATGCGATTCCTGTTTATCTAGAAACATTGATACACCGGATGCGCGCCCGCGCACATTAAACTTTGTCTAGTCTCCGCAAACGGATCTTGCGGCGCGGCAGCGGCGCGCAGGTGCGTTTCAGCCAGCGTGCCACAGCCGGTCTGACCAGGCCGCCAAGCGCATCGGCGACGCGGGCGTGATAGGCGTCGATCCATTGCAATTCGGCACGGTCGAGGAGGCCCGTTGCGATCAGCCGTCGGTCAAACGGGCAGAGTGTGAGCGTTTCAAAGCCGTGCGTCGGAATTTCGCCTCCATCAGGCAGGCGGGGTTCCTCCACCACAATCAGGTTCTCGATCCGGATGCCGAACGCGCCGGGCCGGTAGTATCCCGGTTCGTTTGACAGGATCATGCCCGTCTTCAGCGGCTCCATGCCGCGTTTGGACAGGCTCTGCGGGCCTTCATGCACCGAGAGGAACGAGCCGACGCCGTGGCCGGTGCCGTGGGCATAGTCGAGCCCGGCTTCCCACAATGCGCGCCGCGCCAGCACATCCAGATCGACGCCGCGCGTGCCTGCCGGAAAGCGGGCGCGCGAGATGGCGACCAAGCCTTTCAGGACAAGCGTATAGGCGCGCGCCATCTCGTCGGTCGGCGTCCCGATCGCAATTGTGCGGGTGATGTCGGTGGTGCCATCGAGATATTGCGCGCCCGAATCAATGAGGAACAATTCGCCTGCGCCAAGCACCCGGTTGGTCGCCTCGGTCACACGGTAGTGAATGATCGCCCCATTCGGCCCGCTGCCCGAGATCGACGGGAAGGACACATCCTCCAGCCGCGAACCGGATGCGGCCGCGTTGGCCCTGCGGATCGCTTCCAGTTTTTTCACGGCAGCGATCTCATCCACCGTGCCGGGCGTGCGGCTGTCAAGCCAGGCGAGGAACGTCGCCATCGCTGCGCCATCGCGCAGATGCGCAACGCGTGCGCCCTCCTGTTCCACCGGATGTTTGCAGGCACGCCGCAGGATGACCGGATCGCGCATTGCAACCGGCGTGACCCCCGCCTTGCGCAGCGCCGCGATGATCGCCTCAGGGGTCGTGCCGGGGTCGGCGGCAATCCGCAGGCCGTCGCTCGCCATAGCCAGAAGGTCCGGGATCAATTGCGCGCGCGGACGCAACAGGGCGAAGGGCTTCAAGGCGTCCAGCGCTTCGGCTGCAAATTTCGACTGCGGCAGGTAGATGCGTGACAGTCCCTCGTGCCTCAACACCGCGAACCCTAGTGCCACCGGCACATGCGGAATGTCACGGCCGCGCAGGTTGAACGCCCAGGCGAGTGATGCCGGATCCGACAGGATGGCCGCATCCGCCTTCCCTTCGGCAAGGTCGGCGGCGAGCAGCGCCATTTTCTCGCCAACGGAAAGCCCGGCCAACTGGGTTGGGTGCGTGACGGCCTTGGCCTTGGGGGCCGACGGCCGGTCAGGCCAGATCGCATCCACCGGATTGGCTGCCAGCGGCATCAAGATGAAGTTGCCCTGATCAGCGGCCTTGCGCAGACGTCCCGCCTCGCCACCCGTGTGCAACCACGGATCAAACCCGATCGTCAGTCCGGCACCATGCCGTTCCAGCCAGGCGGGCGGCGGCGTTTCGACAAGACTTTCAATTTCAAAAAGAGTCGGATCGGTCTGTTGGCGTGCCTGTAGGGTGTAGCGACCGTAGGATGATCGCAGCCCCGGCCGACCCGGTGAACCCGGTGATGTAGGCAAGGCGGTCTGCACAGGGCGGCACATATTCGCCCTGATGCTCGTCGGCGCGCGGCACGATCACGCCATCGATACCCTGCGCGGCAAAGGCGGCCCGGAGCCGCGCGACCCGCGGTGCGGCGGCCATCGGGTCAGAAAGCTCGGCGAATGTCTGAAACATTGACAACCTCTTAACAGCCCGCGCGTTTTCCACGGACAATGACGCAATGCTGCATTGCACAATTCGCCATTCTTTTGTCACGCACCGCCACTATCTTGCGACTCGGGAGGCAAACTCGGCTTCGGCCAAAGGAGATTGCCATGACAAAGAGCCACAAGAAAGCATCCGTGTTCCGTACCGCCCTCCGCGTGGCGGTGGAAGGGCGCGCACGCCATGCGTCCCGTTTCGTCAACGGCGCATTGCGCATGCTCGATGACGAAGCGTTGAAGGCGCGCGGTATCGACCGCAACGCGCTGACCGGCGACAGGTCGTTCCGGGCTCTGGTCTGAGTACAGCCCAAGGCTGTCAACCAGTTGCCCCAATCCTGAGGTGCGAGGATGCTGCGCAATGGCCCTTCGTGCTTCGAGGCTTTTCCCTTCGCACAGAGGCGCGAAACCCGGATGAAATCCGGGTGAAACCTCGAAGTGCGAAAGGGAAAAGCGCCTCAGCATGAAGGCAACCGGAACCCGACATTATCTCGTTACCTGTGCAGCAGCCACGCTCAGCGCCGCCGCAAATGCAGCGTTGCCCAGCCTTCGCGGCTGGTGCGGCGGACAAATGCAAACCCGTTCGTGACATAGGCCGCCTGCACACGGGCGGCCTGCCTGTCGAGAATGCCGGACAGCACGATGTCCGCACCGGGCAGGCTTGCAGCCCGCATCTCAGGCGCAAGCTGCATCAAAGGGCCGGCGAGGATATTGGCCACGATCATGTCATACGGGGCGGCATCGCGTATGGCCTTGGCCGAAAAGCCGGGGGCGACCGCGAAGCGCAACAAGTCGCTGAAGCCATTCAGCGTCGCATTCTGGCGCGCGATCCGCACCGCCAGCGGATCAATGTCGGTTGCCAAAACCGGTCGCCCTGTCAGCGCCGCCAAGGCCAGCGCCAGAACGGCGCTTCCTGTGCCAAGATCGAGCATGCGCTGCGGTGCGCGCTGCTTCACAATCTGCTGGATGAGCGCAAGACAGCCCGCTGTCGTGCCGTGATGGCCGGTGCCGAACGCCTGCGCCGCCTCGATTTCGATGCCGATCTCATTTGCGCCCACGGCATGCCTGTCATGGCGGCCATGCACGACCACGCGGCCGACGCGCACGGGCTTCAACCCGTCGAGAGAATGGGCGACCCAATCAATATCCGGCATCACCTCGCGGGCGATGTCCAGTCCGAACGCGTCAGAGCCGATGCGGTTCCGGATGCGGTCAAGCGCATCATCTTCCCCCTCTTCATCGACGTAGAGCGCCGTCTCGAAGCGGTCCTCATCCTCGTTGATCTCCATGAAAGCGACCGGATAGGCATCATCCTCGAACTCATCTTCGAGGAAGCGGTGCACGCGCTCGATTTCGGCCTTGCCGCCGGCCATGGACAATCTGATCTGTGGCATGGCGGCTGGTCCTACATGCACCACATCATGGTGGTTTCGATGAGCGAGGTCAGCACATCGCCGCCGGTCAGCGCATAGCCGGCAAAGCCCGCGCCGCCGACCAAGCCGAGGGCGAGCACTATGGCCAAGGCACCGCGTGCGGAATCCGCCGCGTGCGATCCGGTTGTTCCAGCCTGTGTGTGGTCAAGCATCGCCATTGCTTTTCTATAGGTGCCGCCGCGCCGGACGCCAAGCCGCAATTTCCGGCACGCCCGCCAGCCAGCGGGCTTCATCAACACCCACTCGCATTTGCCGACGCAACACCATACATGCGCTCGCAAAAGGAAAAGGAGCCGCGCCATGCGTTTCAATTCTCGATCGCTCGCAGCCGCCGCGCTCGCCCCCGCGCTCGTGCTGGCCGGTGCGTTTCATGTGTCCGCCGAACAGGTCGGCGAGGTCGGCGTCGACTGGCTGGGAAATGACATCCTGATCGAGGCGATCAGCGACCCGAAAGTGTCGGGTGTCACCTGCCATGTCGCCTATTTCGAACGCGGCATCATCGATCGTTTGCAAAAGGGCAACTGGTTCGAAGACCCGTCCAATTCCTCCATCGCCTGTCGCCAGACCGGTCCGGTCACCGTCGGGGAGATTTCGATGAGCGAGGCAGGCGAGGAGGTGTTCCGCGAGGGCCGCTCGCTGATCTGGAAGGATCTGCTCGTCAAGCGCATCTACGACAAAGGCAACGACACGCTGATCTATCTCGCCCATTCGCGCCAGGTGCAGGACGGTTCGGCCAAGATGTCGATTTCGGTGGTGCCGCTCTGGAGCGCCAACGCGACATGGACAAACGGAAAGCCGCAACCTTGAGCATCAAGACGTCGCTCATCCCCGCGGGCGCGGCCAATGTTGCGCTGTGGGGCTTCGGCCGGGAAGGCCGAGCCACGCTGGACTTTCTGGCGCAGCGCCATCCGCAGGCGAAAGTGACGCTTGTCAGCGACGGCACGGTGCCGGACGCACCGGACGGCATTGAGGTGCTGACAGGCGAAGCCGGTTCGGCGGAGCTTTCCTCCGGCGCATTTGACGTCATCATCAAAAGCCCCGGTATCAGCCTCTACCGCCCGGAAGTGGCCGGCGCGCAGGCGAGCGGAACGCTCGTCACCTCTGCCACCAATCTGTGGTTTGAAGCCTGGCCGGGCGCGTTGACGGTCGCGATCACCGGCACCAAGGGCAAGAGCACGACGTCGAGCCTCGTCCATCATCTGTTCGGCTTGGCGGGCTGGCGCTCCAAGTTGATGGGCAATGTCGGCCGCGCCATGATTGCCGAAACGCCGGGCGATGACGTGACGGTTCTGGAACTGTCGAGCTACCAGATCGCCGATCTGGCCTTCGCGCCATCCTTGGCGCTGGTGACGAACCTGCATCCGGAACACGGGCCGTGGCACCACGGCCATGAGAACTACTACCGCGACAAGATGCGGCTGGTGACGCTGGATGACAGCGTGCCGGTCGCCGTGAACGCGACCGATGGACGCGTTGCCGCCTATGTTGCCGGGCGACCGAATGTCCGCAGCTTTGAAACGGCGGACGGCTTCCATGTGAAGGATGATGGCGTCTGCCTTGGCGAAACGCGGCTCGACATCCGCAATCTGGGGCTGCGCGGCCGCCACAATCTGGTCAATCTGGCTGGGGCCTTCACACTCCTTGACATGGCAGGCGCGTTCCAGCCGGGCCGCATCTGGGATTTCTCACGCTTCACCCCGCTCCCCCACCGTTTGCAGGAATTGCAACTCGCCAATGGTGCGCTTGCGGTGAATGATTCGATTTCCACCATTCCTGAAACCACGCGCGCGGCGCTTGATGTCCATGGTGGCCAGCCGTTCCGCCTGCTGGTCGGCGGAGTGGATCGCGGGCAGGATTTCAACGCGCTGTTCCAGCATCTGGCGACCTTGCCGACACTGAAGATGCTCTATCTTCTGAAAGGCAATGGCGGGAAACTGGGCGCGATGGCCGCCATCCATGGCCTGCCGTTCAAGGGGCCTTATGCGGCATTTGATCAGGCCGTCGCCGATGCGCTGGCCGACAGCATGGCTGGCGAAACGCTGGTTTTGTCGCCCGGCGCGGCAAGCCAGGAAGAGTTTGCCGATTTCGAGAAGCGGGGCGAGCGATTCCTGGCCCTGTGCGGCGCGTGCCTATAGTCATCCTCGGGCGAAGTCCCGAGGACCCAGCCCTGCCTTTTCATGAAGTTGAAGGCCGGGTCCTCGCCACAAGGGCGAGGATGACTATGGAATTTCACCCGCCGATCCGGCGGAACCATTCAGCCTCGTCGATCACTTCGACGCCGAATTTCCGCGCATCCGCCAACTTTGAGCCGGCACCCGGCCCGGCCACCACCAAATCGGTTTTCTTGGACACCGAGCCAGCGGCTTTGGCCCCCAGCCGCTCGGCCATGGCTTTGGCCTCATCGCGGCTCATGCGCTCCAAAGCGCCGGTGAACACGATCGTCATGCCGGCGACGGGGCTTTCGGCGGCGGGGCGTTCGGCATCCTGGATGGACAGGGCCGATGCCAGCCGTTCGACCAGTTCCAGATTGTGCGGCTCGGAAAAATAGCGGGCGATGGCGTCCAGCACCGCGTCGCCGATATCCTCCAACGCATCCATTTCGCCGCGGGCCGTCACGTCGCCGCCAGCGACTTTCAGCGCCGCATCATGGAACGCACCCCATGAGCCATAGGCACGCGCCAGCACGCGCGCCGTCGCCTCGCCGACATGGCGGATGCCGAGTCCGTAAATCATCCGGTCGAGCGCGATCATCCGCCGTGCCTCGATCGCCTCGAACAGCTTGGCAACCGACAGAGCGCCGAAGCCGTCCTTGTCCTTCAGCTTCTTCAGACTGGCGGCATCGCGCGCGGCAAGCGTGAAAATGTCGGCCGGGCTTTTCACCGGCAAATCGGGATCGTTGAAGAAGAATTCGATCTGCTTTTCGCCAAGGCCCTCGATGTCGAAGGCGCGGCGCGAGACGAAATGGCGCAAATGCTCGATGCGCTGGTAGGGGCAGGCGAATTCGCCCGAACAGCGGCTGACGACGCCCTCGACGCCGGAGGCTGTCACCTCGCGCACCACAGGCGTTTTCAACTCACACGGGCAGAGATGAGGGAATGTGAAAGCCACCGCGTCGGCGGGCGAGGCTTCGACGCCAAGAATTTGCGGGATCACGTCGCCGGCCCGCTGCACGCGCACCGTGTCGCCGATCTTCACGCCGAGGCGCTCGATCTCTTCGGCATTGTGCAATGTCGCGTTCGTCACCACCACGCCGCCGACCGTGACGGGACGCAACCGCGCGACCGGCGTCAGCGCGCCGGTGCGGCCGACCTGGATGTCGATCGCTTCCAGCACCGTCACCGCCTTTTCTGCCGGAAACTTGTGGGCGACCGCCCAGCGCGGGCTGCGCGACACAAAGCCCAGACGGCGCTGCAATTCGAGATCATCGACTTTGTAGACAACGCCATCAATGTCATAGCCGAGCGCGGCGCGCCGCGCCTCGATCATCCGGTAATGCGAAAGCAGGCCCTCCACGCTGTCGAAGCGCGCCATCAGATCATTGGTCTTGAAGCCGAAGCCTTTCAGCGCCTCGACCATGCCTGTCTGTGTTCCGGCGGGCATGTCGCTGACTTCGCCCCAAGCATAGGCGTAGAATTTCAGCGCGCGTTCCCGGGTGATCGCGGCGTCGAGTTGGCGCAGCGACCCGGCAGCGGCGTTCCTCGGATTGGCATAGGTCTGCGTTCCGTCAGCCAGCGCGCGTGCATTCAGCGCGGCGAAATCGGCATGGCTCATATAGACTTCGCCGCGCACCTCGAAGACCGGAGGCGGCGGGTCCAGCAAGTCAGGCGCGGCAAGCCGATGCGGAATGTCGGCGATGGTGCGGGCGTTCGCCGTCACGTCCTCGCCCTCCTGCCCGTCGCCGCGCGTGGCGGCGTGAACCAGCACGCCGTTTTCATAGCGCAACGACAGCGACAGGCCGTCGATCTTCGGTTCTGCCGTCAGCGCCACCGGCGTGTCATCGTGCAGGCGCAGGAAACGGCGGATGCGGGTGATAAAATCGGCGATATCCTCCTCACTGAAGGCATTGTCGAGCGACAGCATCGGCACGGCATGGCGGATTTTTCCGAACTTCTCCGACACCTCCGCCCCCACCGCGCGGGACGGTGAATCCGCTCGGACCAGATCGGGAAATCGCGCTTCAATCGCCGCATTGCGGATGCGCAGCGCGTCATACTCCGCATCGCTGATCGTCGGCGCATCGTCGCGGTGATAGCGCTTGTCATGCGCGGCGATCTCATCGGCGAGCGCCGCGAGCTCGGCTGCGGCTTCGGATGCATAAAGCGCATCAACCGGTTTGCCGCGCAGCCCGCTCATGCGCCTGCCGCCGCATCCAGGAGCTTGACGGCTGCCGCACGTGCCTCCTCGGTGATGGTTGCACCGGCGAGCATGCGGGCGATCTCTTCGCGGCGTTTCTCCACCTGCAATTGATGCACCGATGTGCGGGTGCCGCCCTGCCCGTCTGCGCCCTTGGCGATGAGGAAATGATGGTCGGCGCGGGCTGCAACCTGCGGCGCATGGGTGACAGACAGGACCTGCACCGACCGCGCCAACCGCGCCAACCGCGAACCGATGGCATCGGCCACCGCGCCGCCGACGCCGGTGTCGATCTCGTCGAACACCAATGTCGGCGCGGTGCCTTTTTCGGCCAGCGCCACTTTCAGCGCGAGAAGAAAGCGCGAGAGTTCGCCGCCCGAAGCGACCTTCATCATCGGCCCGGCCTTGGTGCCGGGATTGGTGCGCACCCAGAATTCCACCGTGTCGATCCCGTCCGGGCTGGGTTCTGCGACATCCGTTGTGATCTGCACGATGAATGCCGCCGTCTCCAGTTTCAAGCTCGGCAATTCGGCATGGACGGCGGCTTCCAGCGCGCGGGCGGCTTCGGCCCGCCTGGCCGACAGGACAAGCGCGGCGGCATCGAAGGCGGCCCGCGTTTCGCGCACCGCCTTGTCGAGCCGCGCCTGTTCGGCTTCGCCGGAGTCAATCGCCGCAAGGTCGGCGGCAAAACGCGCGGCGGCCTTTGCAAGGTCGTCCGGCAGCACATTGTATTTGCGGGCCGCAGCACGGATGGCAAACAGCCGTTCTTCGGCCTGCTCCAGCGCGCGCGGGTCAAAGGCGGCAGCCCGCATCGCCTGATCGACAGCGGATTGCACGCGGTCCAGTTCGTTGAGCGCGGCTTCGAGCGCCTGCAACACCGGTTCCATCAGCCCGCCGCCTTCGCCGCCCTTGCGGGCGAGCCGCCGGTGCAATGCCGCCAGTTGCGGGATGGGCGAATTCACCCCGGCAATCACATCCTCGGCGTCGCGCACTTCGGCGGCGGCCTTCTCGGCGCGCATCATAGCCGCACGCTTCTCCGCCAGTTGGGTCTCCTCCCCGATGGCGGGCGCAAGCCGGGTCAATTCCTCATGGGCGGCGCGCAGATACTCGGCGTCGCGCAGCGCCGCCTGCATTCGGGCGCCATGGGCTTTGGCTTCCGTCGTCACGGCGCGCCACGCCTGATGACGCGCGCGCACGTCGGCCGTCAGGGCGGCGAGGCCGCCATGGGCGTCAAGCAGCGCGCGGTGCGCCGCGGGGTCCACCAGGGCGCGATCATCATGCTGGCCGTGAATTTCAACCAGCAGCGCGCCCAGCATCCGCATCAGGCCGACACTGGCCGGCGCATCATTGACAAAGACGCGCGCACGCCCGTCCGCCGTCTGCACACGGCGCAAGATGATGTCGCCCTCGGCTTCTATCCCGTTTTCGGCGAGAATAGCGCGCGCCGCATGGTGCATCGGCACATCGAACACCGCCGTCACCTGGCCCTGCGCCGCGCCATCACGCACGCGCCCCGCATCCCCGCGCGCACCAAGCGCGAGCGACAGCGCATCAAGAAGGATGGATTTTCCCGCCCCGGTCTCGCCGGTGAGCACGGACAGCCCGGGTTCGAAATCGAGCGTCAGCGCATCGATCAGCACGATGTCGCGGATGGAGAGAGACACAAGCATGGCCGCCGCACCGGCCCGCGCGTCAGGCGCCGGCGAGCGAACGGCCGAGCTGCGTCAGCCAGTTCGTGCCGACCGATTCCGGACGCAGGCCGCCGGTCTGCAACAGGGCGAAGGAATCCTGATACCACTCGCTGTCAGGGAAATTGTTGCCGAGCACGGCGGCCGCCGACTGCGCCTCCGCCGTCAGGCCCATAGCGTAATAGGTCTCGGTCAGCCGGTGCAGCGCTTCCTCCACATGGCGGGTGTTGGAATAGTTCTGCACCACGGTCTTGAAACGGGTGATCGAGGCCAGATATTCGCGCCGCTCCTGATAGTAGCGGCCGACTTGCATTTCCTTGCCGGCAAGCTGGTCGCGCGCAAAGATGATCTTTTGCTTGGCATCCTCGACATATTCGCTGTCAGGCCAGCGGTCGATCAGTTCTTCCATAGCGGCCACTGTGGCGCGCGCCTCGCGCTGGTCCCGTGTGACATCCTTGATCTGGCGGTAATTGGCGAGCCCGATGATGTATTGCGCGTAGGCGGATTCCTCGCTCGACGGATAGGTTGTCAGGTAACGGCGCGCCGAGGTGATCGCATCGCGATGATTGCCCTGGCGATATTGCGTGAAGGCGATCATCACCTGCGCCTTGCGGCCCCATTCGGTGAATGGATGGTCGCGCTCGACGGCTTGGAATTTGCGCGAAGCTTCGCGCAGATTGCCCGCCTGCAAATTGGCCAGACCCTGATTGTAAAGGACGTCCGCAGGTTCGAGGTCTTGCACATAGGCAGTCAGATCAAGATCCTGCTCGCCCGCGCAGCCTGCCAGAAATGCCGGGCTGGCAGCCAATGCGAGCCCAAGCAGCAGACGACGCAGCATGGCAGCGCGCACAGCCAGTCGGGCAGGCATGGGGTACCGTTCGGTCTTCACAGCAGTGTCCACGGCAGTGTCCTTCGTCGTGCGGCGTTCTTAACGCGGGCGTGTTCCATGCGCAATGGCGACGGGACACGGGAGCCGCTCAACACCGCAATTGCAGCAGGTTCAAGGCGCGGGACGGGTCAAAGAACCCAAGGGGCGAACACAGGTTGCGGCACGGCAACGAAATCGGCACCACGGGCGGCTGTTTTCGGCTGGCGCGCTTCGACGATTTCAAAGGCCGATTTGTCCGAAAGGAGCAAGCGCAGGGCCTTGGCGTTCAGGGCGTGGCCGCCGCGATAGGAGCGGAAGCATCCGATGAATTGCGCACCGGCGAGCGCCAGATCGCCGACGGCATCGAGCGCCTTGTGACGCACGAATTCATCGATGTAGCGCAATCCTTCCGGGTTGATCGGGCGGTCATCGTGGCCGAGCACGACCGTGTTTTCGAGCGAGGACCCGAGCGCCAAACCGGCGGCCCACAAACGTTCGACATCCTTCAGGAAACCGAACGTGCGCGCGCGCGACAATTCACGCTTGAAGCTTTCAGCGGTGATGTCGCCGGCATAACGCTGGCGGCCGATCGCCTGGCAGGCAAAATCGATCTCGACCTCGAAGCGGGTGCCCTGGTAGGGACGGAACTCCGCCCAAGAGGCACCGCTTTCAATCCGCACGGCTTTCTTGACGCGGATGTAGCGGCGCGGCGCATCCTGGGTCTCGACGCCTGCCTCATCGAGTGCGGCCATGAACGGGGCGGCGCTGCCATCGAGGACAGGGATCTCGCCACTGTCCACTTCGATCACCGCATTGTCGATGCCTGCGGCATAAAGCGCAGCCATCAAATGCTCGATCGTGGCGATTTGGGCGGAGGAATTGCCGACGGCCGTGCACAAATCCGTGCCGCTGACCGATGTCACATGCGCGGGAATGACCGCGAGCCCGCCTGACCGGCTTGCAAGATGGAAAACGATTCCGGAATTGGCGTCGGCGGGGTGGATAGCGAGGCTGACGCGCTCACCGCTGTGAACACCTGTACCCGACAGAAACGTAGAGCGACGAACGGTTGATTGCAATCCCCGCCAATCCAGCACCATTGTGTACTCCGACTTGTCCCGTCCGGCCGGCGACGCGTTTTCCCCGTCGAGTCGCTGCCCGCTTTTCGCCACAATACCCACTTGGTCGGGGTCATCAAAATCACGGTTTTTTACCGATTGTAACGAACGCCTCTTGGCCTCAAGCGCTTGTTTCAAAAGCATTTTTATACGGCTTTTGCGGGAGGGGCCGAAGCTCCTCCCGCCATGTGTTGCAACACGGCCGGCCGTTTTGGCCAAAGCGGTTGACGTTCAGTTGGCGTGACGGCGCAGGAATGCCGGGATGTCCAGCATGTCCTCATCGCCATTGGCAGCGGCAACCGAGCGTCCGGCATCATCCCGGCGCGGCGCATAGATCGACGGCTGGGGCTCCGCACGGCGGGCCTCGCCGGCGGGCCGGAGCGAGGGCTCGCGCGGCTGGGCCGGGGCGAGCGAATGCACCTCGTCATCACGGCGCGTCAGGCCATGGGTGAGGCGGCGCAACAGCCCGCCAACGGTTGACGGCTCTTCGCCGCGCGACTGGGGCTCGCGCGCGCGCTCCTCATAGGCGGCCTGGGCCGGTGCGGGGAACTCTTCAATGCGCGGCATGCGCGGCTGGGCAGGCGCGGCGGCAACCGGAGCCGAGGGCGTCGCAATCTGCGGCGCGACAGGTTGCGGCGCGCGGGCGACATGTGTCGGCTGCGGGGCGACACTTGCTTGCGGCGCGGCGCCAAAGATCGTGGAGCGCGGACGGAATGTCTCGCCCGGCGTGCTGGAACGGCCGCGCGCCACTTGGTCTTCCCAATCATCGGCCCGGTTGATGATGTTGGCGATCTCATCGTCCAGATGCGGCAGCGCGATGTCGGCCTGCGCCGCGGAGGCTGCGGGCTGCTGGGTAGCAACCGGGGCGGAAACCGGGACTGCAACGGGAGCCGCCTGCACCGGGGCGGTCGCCTGCGTCGCGGGTGCCGAAACCGGTGCGGTCGCGCGTGCCGGCATCACCTGCGGGCGGGGCGCAGGCTGGGTCAGTTGCGGGCGTTGGTCCGTCACCTGTTGCTTGGCGCTGCCATCGATGCCGGTTGCCACAACCGAAACGCGGATCACGCCTTCGAGGCTTTCATCGAACGTCGCGCCGACGATGATGTTGGCTTCGGGGTCAACTTCCTCGCGGATGCGGGTTGCCGCCTCGTCCACTTCAAACAGCGTCATGTCACGGCCGCCGGTGATCGAAATCAGCAGGCCCTGCGCGCCGTTCATCGAGGTTTCGTCGAGGAGCGGGTTCGAGATTGCGGCTTCCGCGGCGGCCAGTGCGCGGCCATCGGCGGAGGCTTCGCCCGTGCCCATCATCGCCTTGCCCATGTTGCGCATGACGGAGCGCACATCGGCGAAATCGAGGTTGATGAGGCCTTCCTTCACCATCAGGTCGGTGATGCAGGCAACACCCGAATAGAGCACCTGGTCGGCCATGGCGAAGGCGTCGGCGAAGGTCGTCTTGTCATTGGCGATGCGGAACAGGTTCTGGTTCGGAATGACGATGAGGGTGTCGACATTTTCCTGAAGCGCTTCGATGCCTTTTTCAGCCGTCAGCATGCGGCGGCGGCCCTCGAAATGGAACGGCTTGGTGACGACGCCAACCGTGAGGATGCCGCGCTCGCGCGCCGCGCGGGCAACAATCGGCGCCGCGCCCGTGCCTGTGCCGCCGCCCATGCCGGCGGTGACGAAGCACATGTGGACGCCGTTCAGATGATCGAGGATCTCGTCGATGCATTCTTCCGCCGCCGCGCGGCCGACATCGGGCTGCGAACCCGCGCCAAGCCCTTCCGTGACGGCTGCGCCCAGCTGGATGATGCGCGCGGCGCGCGACATGGCGAGCGCCTGGGCATCGGTGTTGGCGACGACGAAATCGACGCCTTCGAGCCCGGCATTGATCATGTTGTTGACGGCGTTGCCGCCGCCCCCGCCGACGCCGAAGACGGTGATGCGGGGTTTCAGCTCGGTGAGGTCCGGCTTGTGGAGATTGATCGTCATGGCGTTGTCCTTTCCGAAGGCGCCGCCCCTGTCCGGCGCAAAGGGGAGATGCGGTTAGAAATTGTCCCTGAACCAGGCGCCGACGCGGCCGAGCGTGCCTGTCAGCAAGCCCCGCCCGGAAGCATCCCGGGTGTTCATATCGAAGGTCGAAAGCTGCGGCTGAATCGCGAGGCCGGCCATCGCGGCGAAGGCCGGGCCCTTGGCCGTCTCAGGCAGCTTGGCGATGCCGAGGGGACGTCCGATGCGCGGATTGCGCCCGAGGATCCGCCGTGCCAGATCCGGCAGGCCGGTCAGTTGCGCGCCGCCGCCGGTGATGATGAGGCGCTTGCCGATCACCTGTCCGTGGCCGGACGCGACAATGGCGTCGCGCACCATTTCCAGCGTTTCTTCCATGCGCGCGGCAATGATGCGGGACAGCAGCGCGCGCGGCACTTGAAGGGGTGTATCGCCCGGCGCGGCACCGATGGCCTGCGTGACAATCACGTCATGGTCATCCCCCGCCAGCGCCAGCGCCGAACCATGCATGACTTTCAGGCGTTCCGCATCGTCGCGCCCGATCGATAGGCCGCGTGCGATATCAAGCGTGATGTGCTGGCCACCGACCGGAAGCACGGCGCCATGAATGAACTTGCCGCCGGCGAAAATGCCGATGGATGTCGTGCCGCCACCGAAATCGATGCAGGCCGCGCCCAGCTCCGCCTCGTCGGAAACCAACGCCGAAAGTCCGCTGGCAAACGGCGTGGCCACCAGCCCGGCCACCGCCAGATGCGCGCGGTTGACGCAGAGTTCCAGATTGCGGACCGGCCCGCTGTCCGCCGTCAGAAGGTGCATCGTCACGCCCAGCATGTCGCCGGACAGGCCCGCCGGATCGGCGATGCCGGTTTCGCCATCCAGCGAGAATGCGGTTGGAAAGGCGTGGATCACCTGGCGCTCGGTGTCGTGGCAGCGCTGCATGCCGGCGGCGATGACGCGGCGCACATCGCCTTGCGTGACGGGCTGGCCGTTCAGTTGTATGCCGGTCTGGATCTGCTCGCTGCGCAGGCGGCCGGCCGACAGGTTCACGATCACCGATTCAACGGTCAGCCCGGCCATGCGCTCGGCTGAATCGACAGCGAGCCGGATCGCCTGTTCGGCTTCATCGAGATTGACGACCGTGCCGGACTTGATGCCGCGCGACTTCTGATGGCCGATGCCGATGACCTCGATGCGGTGCGCGCGGCCATGCAGCACGTCCATCTCATCGGACGGGACAAGGCGCGCGATGATGCAGCTGATCTTGGTGGACCCGACATCGAGGACCGAAACCGTCTCGGCGCGCGGCATGCTCCGGCTCATTGCGAGACCCCTTTCGGCTTTTTCTGCGCGGACTTGGCGGCGGCATCGTCCTTGGGCGGGAACAGCGCGGCGAGCGCGGTTTCGCCCAGCGTCAGCGTCGTCCGGCCGGCCACCCGCATGTCGACCACCGTGATGTCACGGCCAAGCAGCGCCGTTTCGGCCTGCATCATGTCGAGTTCGACGAGCGCCTGCTCCGGACGTTCCTCCGGCAGGCGCACAGTGACGCCATCGTCCATCAGCAAATCCCAACGGCGATCCGAGACGCGGATGTGCACACGCACGTCGTCAGCAATCGAAGGTGCCGCCGCGCGAACCATGGCGGCAAAGGCAAAACCGGCCTTGTCGGCGCCGACCCCCACGAAGGCAGGCAGCGCCCGGTCACCGGCGAGGCGCGCGGGCCCGATGGCCTTGCCCGTCTGATCCAGAACCAGCACGTCCGTGCCGTTCTGCCAGATCGCGGCGGCCTGTTTTTCCGTCAATTCCACGCTGACCGAACCGGGCAACGCCTTGGCGACGCTCGCCGAGGCGACCCAGGGCAGCGTCAGCAACGCCGCGCGCGCCGCATCGACATCGAGAGACAGAATGGAAGGCGGCGTGCCAAGGTTGAGCGCGGCCAGCACTTCCTCATTTGTCGTGCGGGAGTGCCCGGTGATGCGGATGGCGTCCACCGATAGCCCGGCGCTCGACGAGGTGCCAGCGATCAGGCCCGGAACATGCCCCCCGACCGACGCGCCATAGAGGCCGGTCACGGCAAGGAAAGCGAAGGCGGACGCGGCACCAAGATGGCGCGGGACATGCACGTCACCGCGCGCGAGGCGGCTGACAAAGCGGACCGCAAGGCGCAGCGGTTTAGGGAGCGCGTGAGTGCGCAATGCGGGCTCACGCCCATTCCGCCTCCGCTCCTGATCCGCATTCAACGCGCGCACGATGCATCCTTCACAATCCAGTCGACCAGTTCGGCGAAGGACAGGCCCGCATGGTTCGCCAGTTCGGGAACCAGTGAGGTGGGCGTCATGCCGGGCTGGGTGTTGACTTCCAGCCAGATCACTTCGCCCGTGCCGTTCTCGTCGTAACGGAAATCGCTCCGGGAGACGCCGCGGCAGCCAATCGCCCGGTGCGCCTCGACTGCGATCTTTTCAATATTTTGGTAAACGGACGGTGAAAGCTGCGCCGGGCAAACATGTTTCGACCCGCCGGCTTTGTACTTTGCGTCGAAATCATAAAATTCCTGGCCGACAGGGATGATCTCGGTGATCCCCAGCGAGCGGTCGCCCATCACGGCACAGGTCAACTCGCGGCCGGGGATGAACCGCTCGACCATGACACGCTCGCCATATTTCCAGTCATCCGAATGCAGCGATTGCGGTGTATGCGGCGCGCCCTCGCGCACGATGATGACGCCAAACGACGAGCCTTCGGCCACCGGCTTGATGACATAGGGAGGCGGCAGCGGGTGCTCACGCCCGATGTCGGCACGGTTCATCACGCGGGCTTCGGCGACCGGCACGCCCGCGGCAGCGGCGACGATCTTCGCCTGATCCTTGTTCATGGCGAGCGCCGAAGCGAGCAGGCCGGAATGGGTGTAGGGGATCTGCATGAACTCCAGGATGCCCTGGATCGAGCCGTCTTCGCCCATCGGCCCATGCAGCGCGTTGAAGGCGACATCCGGCTTCAAGGCGGCCAGAACCTGCGCCACATCCCTACCGACATCGACGCGGCTGACGCGATAGCCCACACTTTCCAGCGCGTCGGCGCAGGCGTTGCCCGAGGACAGGCTGACCGGCCGCTCGGACGAAAGCCCGCCCATCAGGACAGCGACATGTGAGGGGTGGGCCACGGGTTAAGGCTCCGGCAAGGTTAACAGAGCCTGACCTTGAACCGGGGTGGTTAGAAAAAGGTTAAAATCGTTAACTTTTGCGCAAAGATAAACAGCGCTCAGAACATGCGGCCAAGAAATGGCTGCACATCGCGCCCCGGCTGGAAGCGGCCCAGCCGCTTGATTTCCCATTCGAGGCGAATGCCGGATGTTTCCAGCACGCGGGCGCGCACGGTTTCGCCAAGCAATTCCAACTCATGCGCCGTCGCATTGCCGGTGTTGATCATGAAGTTGCAATGCAAGGGGCTCATCTGCGCGCCGCCGATCATCAAGCCGCGGCAGCCGGCCTTTTCGATTTCCTTCCAGGCGGATGTGCCCGGCGGATTCTTGAACGTCGAGCCACCGGTCTTTTCCTTCACCGGCTGCACGGTTTCGCGGTGATGCTGCACCTCATCCATCAGGCGGCGGATTTCCGCCTTGTCAGCCGGGTCACCGCGCATCACCGCCGAGGTGAAGATGATGTCTTCGGGTGCCGCCGAATGGCGATAGGTGTACCCCATCTCGTCAAGACTCAGCGTCACGCGTCTGCCATTGCGGGTCACGCCGTGAACCTCAACCACCCTGTTGACGGTCTCGACTCCGTTCGCCCCCGCATTCATGCGCAACGCGCCGCCGATGGAGCCGGGGATGCCATGGTAGAAGTGAAAGCCGCCAATGCCAGCGTCCAGGGCCGCGGCGGCGACCTGCTTGTCGAGCGCGGCAGCCCCGGCTTTCAGCGTGGTGCCGTCCAGCACCGTGACCGCACCGAAACCCTTGGCGGACAGGCGGATCACCACGCCCTCGATGCCGCCGTCGCGCACCAAAAGATTGGAGCCGACACCGACAACCAGCACCGGCACATCGGATGGCAGCACAGTGAGGAAGGCCGCCAGATCATCCTCGTCGGCGGGCTGGAACAACAATTCGGCATGGCCGCCCGCGCGAAACCAGGTGAGCCTGTCCATGGCGGCATCAGGCATCAGCCGTCCACGCAGCGCGTTTGCGCCGACACCGAGCCGCGCGATCAGTGCCGTGCCATCGAGCGCGCGCGCCATCACCTTTCCGTCCCGTCGGCAAGCGCGTTTGGCAGGTCATAGGCCCAGCTTGTGATGTTGCCTGCACCCATCATCAGCACATAGTCGCCCGGCGAGAGGATGGACTTCAACAGGTGCGGCAGCACATCCGGCCCTTCGGCGTGGCGCGCATCGCGATGGCCGGAGGCGCGCGCTTTCAGCATCAGCGTTTCGGAATTGACGCCATCAATCGGCTTTTCCCCCGCGGGGTAAACAGGCATCAGGATCACAGTGTCGGCCTCGTTGAAGCAGGCGGCGAACTCGTCAAACAGGTCCCGCAGCCGGGTGAACCGATGCGGCTGCACCACGGCCACGACCTTGCCTTTCGTCGAGGCGCGCGCGGCCGCGAGCACAGCCTTGATCTCCACCGGGTGGTGCGCATAGTCGTCGAAAATGTCGACGCCGTTCCATTGGCCGACATGGGTGAAGCGACGCTTGACCCCGCCGAACCCGGCGAGCCCGCGGCGGATCGCCTCGTCTGTCAGCCCCAGTTCGTGCGCAACCGCAATGGCCGCCGTGGCATTCGAGACATTGTGGATGCCGGGCATCGGCAGGCGCAGACCGTCCATGCGCAGCGACGGCGCGCTTTTCCGGTCGCGGATCACGATGTCGAAGATGTTGGCGGCGCCGTCCGTGCGCACATTCTCGAAGCGCACATCGGCCTGCGGGTTTGCGCCATAGGTGATGACGCGACGGTCATCGATGCGTCCGACAAGCGCCTGCACCTCCGGGTGGTCGATGCACATCACGCCGAACCCGTAGAACGGCACGTTTTCCACAAATTGCCGGAACGCCGCGCGCACGGCATCGAAATGGCCGTAATGGTCCAGATGCTCCGGATCGATATTGGTGACGATGGCGATCTCGGCGGGCAGCTTCAGGAAGGTGCCGTCGCTTTCATCGGCCTCGACCACCATCCAGTTGCCCGCCCCCATGCGGGCATTGGTGCCGTAGGCGTTAATGATGCCGCCATTGATCACCGTCGGATCAAGCCCGCCCGCATCCAGCAGCGTGCCGACCAGCGAGGTTGTCGTGGTCTTGCCATGGGTGCCGCCGATCGCCACAGCCTGCCGGAAGCGCATCAGTTCGGCCAGCATCTCGGCGCGGCGCACGACAGGGATGGGCCGGGCGCGGGCCGCCACGAGTTCCGGGTTGTCGGGCTTGATCGCGGTCGAGACGACCAGCACTTCGGCATCGCCCAGATGGGCGGCATCGTGCCCGACAAAGACCGGAATGCCCTTGTCGTGCAAGCGTTTCACATTGGCATTGTCAGCCTGATCCGACCCCTGGACCCGGTAGCCCAGCGCGTGGAGCGCCTCTGCGATTCCGCTCATCCCGATGCCGCCGATGCCGACGAAATGGATGATGCCCACATTGAGCGGCATCTTCATGCGTTTGGCCTTCTTATCTGGTCTTGAGCGCGGCCTTGACGGCTGCAACCGGTTTCCCGGCTGCAATAGCCTCCACGCAACCGGCAAGCAATGCCGCCGCATCCGGCCGTCCGGCCGAACGCGCTGCTGCCGCTTTGGCGGCCAATGCCGCCGGGTTGGCCATGGCTGCCGCGATGCGCGCCGCGATGGTTTCAGCCGTCAGCGTCTCCTGGCGCGCCACTTCCACGCCGCCCGTTTCGGCCAGCTTTGCGGCATTGGCCGCCTGATCATGGTCGAGCGCATGAGGATAGGGAACAAGCAGCGCCGGGCGGCCAATCGCCGCGATTTCCGACACCGTGGACGCGCCGGACCGGCAGATGATGTAATGGGCGGACGCGATGCGGCGCGGCATGTCATCGAAGAACGGCGCGAGTTCCGGCGCGACCCCGGCCTTCGCATAGGCCTCGCGCGCGGCGGCCATGTCCGGTTCGCGCACCTGATGCACCACGGCGATGCACCCCTTCTCCTGCGGACCCAGAAGAGCCAGCGCATCCGGCACGGCGGTTGCGAAGAATTGTGCCCCCTGGCTTCCGCCGAACACCAGCAGGTTGAACGGTCCCCCGGCCATCGGCGGGGCAAAGGGAACCTGCGCCGCCGCGATCACCGGCGGGCGGACGGGGTTGCCCGTCGTGATTGTCTTGGCGGCATGCGGTCCGGCGGCATCATCAAGGAAGCCGCCTGCAATGGCGGTGACGCGCGGCGCAAGCAGGCGGTTGGCGCGGCCGGGCACCGCGTTCTGCTCGTGCACCATCGTCGGCACGCGGGCGGACAGCGCCGCAAACAGCGGAGGCAGCGACGGATAGCCGCCAAAACCGACCACGATCGCTGGCTTCAACCGCCGCATCAAGGCTCCCGCGGCCCGGTACCCGGCAAACAGCGTCCAAAGCGCGCGGGCGAGTTTGAGCGGGTTCCTGCCCGCAATCGTGGCGGAGGGAATCCGATGCACGCGGTCGGGTGCGAAACCGGAAACAAAGCGCTCGGCGCGCACATCGGTCAAGAGATGCGGCGTCCAGCCCCGCGCCGACAATTCAGCCGCCAGCGCCTCGGCCGGGAACAGATGCCCGCCCGTGCCACCGGCGCAGAGGAATGCGATCTTTTCGGCCACAGTCAGGCCGTCCTTGGCATCAAAGGTGCGGCCAGCCGCGACGCCATCGCCTGCTCCGGCCGTTTGCGGCTGAGTGCCAGCAGCATGCCCATGCCGATGGCGACTGCCGTCAGCGACGAGCCGCCATAGGAGACGAAAGGCAATGTCATGCCCTTGGGTGGCATGAGGTGCAGATTGACGGCCATGTTGATCAGCGCCTGCAATCCGAAATTGATGGCGAGTCCGGCGACCGCAAGCCGCTTGAAGCCGTCCTCCTCGGTGAAAGCGAAAGCGAGCGCGCGAAGCACGACAAACCCGAAGATCGCCGCGATCAGCATGCACACCATGATGCCGAATTCCTCGCCCGCCACAGCGAAGATGAAGTCCGTGTGGCTGTCGGCCAAGACATGCTTGATCGTGCCTTCGCCCGGACCCTGCCCGATCCAGGACCCGTTGCGGATCGCTTCGATGGCATGTTCGATCTGGCCGTTTTCCTCCAGTTCGCCCGAGAGGAACTGGTTGATGCGGGCATGCACATGGGGAAACGCGACATAGGCCGCCAAGCCGCCGCCTGCCGCCAGCCCGCCCAGCCCGATGATCCAGACCCAGGAAAGGCCGGCGATGAAGAACATGATGCCCCATGTCGCGCCCACAAGCATGGTCTGGCCAAGGTCGGGCTGAGCCACCAAAAGTGCGGCAACCATGCCGAACAGGATGATCGCGATGAGATCGCCTGAGAACTCCGGGCGACGCTCTTTCAGCGAAAACAGCCAGGCGCAGACAACCACGAAAGCGGGCTTCAAATATTCGGACGGTTGCACCGACATGCCGGCGATGCGCAGCCAGCGCTTCGACCCCTTGACCTCCATGCCGAACAGCAGAGTTGCCATCACCATCATGATGCCGACAACGAGAAGCGTGAGCGCCAGCCGCCTGATCCAGACCGGCGGCAGGAACGACACGCCGATCAGCACGGCGAAGGCCGGAACCATGAAGAAGAACTGGCGCTCGACGAAGTGCATCGGATCAAGGCCGATGCGTTCGGCGACCGCTGGCGAGGCGGCGAACGACAGGACGAGCCCCAGCCCGATCAGCATCAGGAATGCCGACAGGAACCAGCGGTCAACGGTGCGCCACCATTCGGCGATGGCACTGCGGTCGGCGCGGCTGATGGTCATGGGTGTCGCTCCTCAGCGCAGCTTCAACGTGGACAGGCCGATCAGCGCCAGCATCACCGCCATGATCCAGAAGCGGATGACGACCTGGCTTTCCGTCCAGCCCTTTTTCTCGAAATGATGGTGGATGGGCGCCATCAGGAACACGCGCTTGCCTGTCATCTTGAAATAGCCGACCTGGATGATGACCGAGAGCGCTTCGGCGACAAACAGCCCGCCGATGATGGCGAGCACGATCTCGTGCTTGGTTGCGACCGCGACGGAGCCGAGCAAGCCGCCCAAAGCCAGCGATCCGGTGTCGCCCATGAAGATGGCGGCGGGCGGCGCGTTGAACCACAGGAAGCCAAGGCCGGCGCCGATCACCGCGCCAAGCAGGATCGCCAGTTCGCCCGTGCCCGGAACGAAGTGGATTTGCAGGTAATTGGCGAAAATGGCGTTGCCCGACAGATAGGCGATCGCGCCAAACGAGGCCGCCGCGATCATCACCGGCACGATCGCGAGACCGTCGAGCCCGTCGGTGAAGTTCACGGCATTGCCCGCGCCGACGATGACGAAGGCCCCGAACGGAATGAAGAAAATGCCGAGATAAAGCAGCAGATCCTTGAAGAAGGGGAAGGTCAGCGAGGAGGAAAACGGGTCCTGGCCCGCCTGCACGATGACATAGACCGCGACGAAGGCGACGAGAAATTCAAGCAGGAGCCGCGCCTTGGCCGAGTAGCCCTTATGGCTCTGCTTCGTCACTTTCATGTAGTCATCATAGAAGCCGATCATCCCGAACGTGACGGTCACGAACAGCACTGCCCACACATAGACATTGCGCGGATCGGCCCACAGCAGCGTCGAGCCGATGATGCCGGCGAGGATCATCAGGCCGCCCATTGTGGGCGTTCCGGCCTTGGCGAAATGCGTGGTCGGCCCGTCGGCGCGGATCGGCTGGCCTTTGCCCTGTTTGATGCGCAGTGCGGCGATGATCGCCGGCCCAAACATGAAAACGATCGCCGCCGAGGTGACAAGCGCGCCGCCGGTGCGGAACGTGATGTAGCGAAACACATTGAGGACCGGGAACGCGTCTCCCAATTGTCCGAGCAAAGCCAGCATTCCGGTCCCCTTCAATCCCTTGGACGCCCCCGCCGCGATTGCCCCTGCGGCGAAGCGTCAGCCACGTCAGCGGCGTGGCGCGTATTTGTCCTTGAGCGCCGCGACGACCTTTGCCGTGCCGGTGCCGTTCGATGATTTGACCATGACGACATCGCCGGCCCGCACCGCGCCAAGCGCGGCAGCCGCAAGCGCGTCAATGTCGGAGAAATGCTGCACCTTGATTGCTGCGGGCATCGCGTCCTTCAATGCGCGCATGTGCCCGCCGACGAGCAGCGCAAGGTTGACGCCGGCTTTTTCAAGCTCCGGGGCGAGCGCGGCGTGCATGGCATCGGCCTCGGGCCCCAGTTCGCGCATGTCGCCGAGGATGGCGATGCGCCGCCCGTTCTTGCCCAGACGCGCCGACCCGAGCAGGCGGATGGCCGCGGCCATGGAGACCGGATTGGCGTTGTAGCTTTCGTCGATCAGGCCGAAATCACCTTTTTCGGTGGTCAGCGTTTCGCGCGCGCCGCGGCCTGCCGCCGCCCTCACATCCGCCAAGGCCGAAAGTGCCTTGCCGAGGTCGGAACCGGCCAGATGCGCCGAGGCGATCACCGCCAGCATGTTCTGCGCGATATGCTCGCCGGGCGCGCCAATGGTGACCGGGTGGCTTTCACCGCGGATGGTGATGACGCCAGTTGAACCATCCGGCCCGGCGTCAAGCTCGCTCAGCCGGTAATCGGCGTCGGCGTGCTGGCCGAAACTTTTCACATGGTCGATGCCGCACTCACGCGCGACTGTCAGATGATAGTCGAAATAGGTGTCATCGCGGTTGATGACGGCATAGCCGCCCGGAACCACGCCCTCAAAAATCTCCGCTTTGGCTTTCGCGATCTCGTCAATCGAGTTGAAATTGCCGAGATGGGCCGGCGCGATCCGCGTGATGATCGAGATGTGCGGCTGCACCAGTTTCACCAGCGGACGGATTTCGTCAAAACCGCTCATGCCGATCTCAAAAACGGCGAAGCGTGAATCCGGCGGCAGCCGCGTCAGGGACAGCGGCACGCCCCAATGGTTGTTGAAGGACTTGACGGAGGCGTGCACCGTGCCGTCAGCCGCGAGCACCACGCGCAAGGCTTCCTTGGTGGTGGTCTTTCCAACCGAGCCCGTCACCGCGATGATTTGTGCCGATGACCGCGCACGCGCCGCCGCTGCCAGCCGGTAGAGCGCCTTGAACGGGTCATCGACCACCAGCAGAGGCGCGTGGACGCGGCCAAGCGCCGGCAGCTTCGCCTCAGCCACCACCAGCACCGCAGCCCCTGCCTTGAGCGCGCCGGTGACAAAGCTGTGGCCATCGAAAGTGTCGCCTTTGATGGCGAAGAAGGCTTCGCCCTCTTCCACCGTCCGGCTGTCGATGGAAATGCCGGTCACGCCAGCCGGCATCGCGCCCAGAGGCCGCGCGCCCATCGCCTCGATCAGGTCGCCGATGCTCCACAAAAGGGTGCGGCCCTTGGTCTCGGCAATGGCCTTGCGCACTTCCTCGTGGTCGGAAAAGGGCAGCACCACGTCACCCGTCTTCTGGCCGAGTTCATGCCCTTTGCCTGCGACAATCAGCGTGTCGCCCTGCCGCAGCAGGTTGACGGCATGGCGGATGGCTTCGGCCCGGTCGCCGATTTCCAGCGCGCCGGGTGCACCGTCCATGATCTCGGCGCGGATGGCCGAAGGTTCCTCCGAGCGCGGATTGTCGTCGGTCACGATCACGATGTCGGCGAGACGGCTGGCGATCCCGCCCATGATCGGCCGCTTGCCCTTGTCACGGTCACCGCCGCAGCCGAACACCAAAACGATGCGGCCGGATGTGAAAGGCCGGACGGATTTCAGCACATTTTCAAGCGCTTCCGGCTTGTGGGCGTAATCCACATAGACCGGTGCGCCGACATCCGTCGTGCCTGCGAGATCAAGCCGGCCGGATGCGCCCTGAAGCGTTTCCAGCGCCGCGAACACGCCGCTGGCGGGCGCGCCGACCGAGAGCGCCAGACCGGCGGCGACCAGAACATTCCACAGTTGGAAGTCACCGGCGAGCGGCAGGTCCACCTCGTGGATGCGGCCTTCGAACTCGATCTCGGCGCGCTGATGCGTGCGGTGATGCTCGACCCTGAGTAGGCGGAGATAGGTGCCGCGCCGGCCGACAGTGCGCACATCGCAGCCTGCCGCAAGCGCCGCGTCCGTCGCGCGGCCCGACCATGCATCATCGGCAAAGATCACCGCGGGCTTGCCCGGGCCGAGCAGCGTGTCGAACAGGCGCATCTTGGCCCGGAAATACGCGTCCATGTCGGGATGGTAGTCGAGGTGGTCGCGCCCGAGATTGGTGAAGCCGGCGGCGGCAAGCCGCACGCCGTCGAGCCGCCGCTGGTCAAGGCCGTGGCTGGACGCTTCCATCGCCGCATGGGTGACGCCCGTTGCGGCAAGCGCCTTCAATGTCGCGTGCAGGTCCACCGGATCAGGCGTCGTCAGCGCGCCTTCTTCGGTGATGTCGGGCGACACGACGCCGACCGTGCCGAGGCTCGCCGCCTTGAAGCCGCATTGGGCGAAAATCTGCCGGGTGAAGGCGGCGACGGAGGTTTTTCCGCTGGTGCCGGTGACGGCGACGATGGTTTCCGGCTGGCTTCCGGCGAGTGCGGCGGCGATCAGCGCCAGCGCATGATGAGGGTCTTCGACGCGGATGACCGGAGTTGCAAGATCTTCGATGGGTGCGTCCGGCGCGCAGACGATGGCAACCGCGCCCTTGCGCGCGGCGTCACCGGCAAAGCTCGCACCATCGGTTTTGGCACCCTTGAGCGCCACGAACAGCGTGCCAGGCTTGACGTTCCGGGAATCGGCGGTGACGGCGACAACAGGCGCGCCGCCTGCGCTTCCGGCGTCGAAACCAGCCGTCCCGGCCAATTCAGCGAGCGTCATCATCGGGCGTGTCGTCATCGGCGTGTCCTCCTCATCCGGCCTTCGGCCGCCGGATGTCCGCCTTCAAAGCCTCGATATTCTGGCTGAAATCAGGCTTCATGCCCAAAAGGGGCGCGGACCGTCTTATGATCGCACCAGCCGTCGGCGCGGCATTGAGGCCCGACGTCGCCGCCGATTGTCCTTCCAACGGCTTCGGCTCGTCCAGCACGGTCAGCACGACATATTGCGGATCGTTGGACGGGAATGCGGCAAGAAACGCGTTGAAGCGGTGGTTTGTCGAATAGCGGCCGCCGACGACCTTTTCCGCCGTGCCCGTCTTTCCGCCAACGAAATAGCCCGGCACCTCGGCGCGTCTGCCGGAACCGTTTTCGACATTGGACCGGAACAGATAGCGCATCGCCGTCGACGTCTCGGGATGCAGCACTTGGCTTGCGATCGCATCGGCCTGCGCTTGCGTGCGCGGATAGAAGGTCGGCGGGATCAGCTTGCCGCCATTGACGACGGCCGCCGTCGCGACGGCGGTCTGAAGCGGCGTGGTCGATGCGCCATGGCCGAAGGAAATCGTCACCGAATGGATTTTCTTCCATTCCTTCGGCTGGGTCGGCGTGGCGATTTCCGGCAGTTCCGTCTGCATCCGCGTCGTCAGACCGATGCGTTCGAGAAACGCCTTGTGCCCCTCGGTGCCAACGACATCGGCCATCTTGGCCGTGCCGATGTTGGATGAGTAGATGAACACTTCCTCAGTGGTCAGCACGCGCTTCTTGCCATGGAAGTCGCCGATGGAATGCCCGCCGATACGGATCGGCGAACGCGCGTCGAACCGGTCATCCAGCCAGACACGGCCGGAATCCAGCGCCATCGCGGTGGTGAACACCTTGAACGTCGAACCCATCTCGTAGACGCCGGCGCTCATCCGGTTGAGACGGTCCTTTTCGTTGATATCGACCGGGTTGTTCGGATCGAAATCCGGCAATGAGACCATCGCCACCACTTCGCCCGTCTTGGCGTTCAGCACCACGCCCGCAGCCGCGATCGCGCGGTAAAGCGCCTTGGCCTTGGTCAATTCGTCGAGCACGACATGCTGGACATTGGCATTGATCGACAGGGTGACGGGCTCAAGCTTGCCATCCGCCGTCAGTCCCATCTCGCGCAGCGCCGCAAGGCCGCTGCTGTCGATGTGGCGCTCAAGGCCGGTCAGGCCATGATTGTCGATATTGGTGATGCCATGGATGTGGCTGGCCAGATGCCCCTTCGGATAAACGCGCCGGTGCTCGGTGCGGAACGCGACGCCCGGAATGCCAAGCGCGCGGATCTCGTTTTCCTGCTTGGGCGTGATCTGGCGTTTCAACCAGACGAAGCGCGAGCCGCTTTTCAGCTTGCGCTCCAGTTCCGCAAACGGGATGTCCGGCAAAGCCATTGCCAACTTGCGCACGGCGTCATCCGGGTCCGGAATGCGGAAAGGCTCGGCAAAAAGCGAGGAAATGCGGATGTCGGTTGCAAGCAAAGTGCCAGTCGAATCGAGAATGTCCGGCCGCGCCGTCGTCAGCGATGGCAGCGAGGCGGTCGTCGTTGCGTCGATCGAGGTAAAACCGAAATAGGCAAGCCGCCCGCCGATCAGCGCGAACGCCGCGCCGAAGCCGAGCATGGCGAGCGCGATGCGGCTGCGGGCGCGTTTGCCCTTGCGACCGCGCCAAATGTCTTCCGGCGAAGGACGGGTGTTGCCGCGTAAACCGTTTGCGAACCGCGGCGTGCTCATTGGTCACCCTCCAGCGGCTGGCCTGCATCCAATGGCTGAAGCACCGGTTCAAGAGACTGCCCGGGCTTGAGCACGCTGCCCGTGGTCAGCGACGCATCGACATCGCCATAGCGCGCGAGGATGTCGTCGATGCTGTCTTCTGGCGGCGGGGCCGGCCGTTCCGGAATGTCAGTGATGGCGATGATGCGCTTGGTGTCGAGCGGATGCAGGTCGAGTTGCGCGTTGTGCACTTCCACGAGGCTTTGGATGCGGGCCGGTGCGGTGAGAACGCTCCAGTCGGCGTTCAGGACGTCGATCGCATTCAATTCGGCATCGACCTGCCGTTGCAGCTTGGCAAGCTCCTGCGCCGCGTCCTTGGTGCCGTTCTTGACGGTGTAGGTGTAGGCGACGACGCCGATCATCAGCGCGATCATGGCGATGTCTGTGCGGCGGAACATGGACGGGCCTCTCACGCGGCGCCAAGGCGCGGGAACGACCCGAGCCATGGCTCTGAATTGTCATTGCGGGCGGGTGCGGCGGTTCGGATCGCGGCGCGCAATTTGGCCGACCGCGCCCGCGGATTGGCGGCCGATTCTGCATCGCCTGCCTGCACGGCGCCCTTGCCGATGGGCCGGAAGGTCGGTTCATGTCCGACGGTCTGCGGCAGATGGCGCGAACCGGCGGGCTGCTCACCGCGGTCGGCGAGGAACTGCTTGACGATCCGGTCTTCCAGCGAATGGAACGTCACGACAACCAGCCGCCCGCCCGGCTTCAGCGCGCGTTCCGCCGCGAGCAAGGCCGCGCTCAATTCGCCCAACTCGTCATTGACGAGAATGCGCAAAGCTTGAAAAACCCGTGTTGCCGGGTGGATGCGGTCGCCCGGCCTGCGTCCGACAAGGCTCTCGATGGCATCGGCCAGTTCGCGCGTGGTGGCGAAACGGCGCTGTTCGCGCTTTCGCAAAATCATCGAGGCGATGCGCCCGGCATGGCGCTCCTCGCCGAGCTTGGCGAAAATCAGCGCGAGACGGCCATGGCCCTCATTGTTCACGACATCGGCCGCCGTCGGGCCGGAGGCGGCCATCCGCATGTCAAGCGGGCCGTCGAGCCGGAACGAGAAGCCGCGTTCCGCCTGATCGATCTGCATCGATGACACGCCAATGTCGAGGACGACGCCGTCGACCGGCTCTTCGACAACATCTGCAAGCGCGGAAAACGCCGTCTCGATGAAGCGGAAACGGTCGGGGTGCTGATCGGCGACCGCATCGGCGGTGCGCCGGACCGTCGGGTCACGGTCGAGCCCAATGACGGTGGCGCCCGCCGCCAGAATGGCGCGCGAGTAGCCGCCCGCGCCGAATGTGCCGTCGATGATCACGTCGCCCGGTCGGGGCCCAAGCGCTTCAAGCACTTCGGCAAGCATAACGGGAATATGCGGGGAGGCTGCATCGCTCATGCGGCCCCTCCCCTCAGTGCGGACAGCCTTGCGCGGACGGCGGCGGAATGGGCCTCCAGCGCCTTCGGCTCCCAGATTTGGAAGAATTCACCGCGCCCGACAAAGGCCGCCTCATCCGTGATGCCGGTGGCGGCGCGCACGAAATCCGTCAGCGCGATGCGGCCCTCATTGTCGAGTTTCAGAAAGACCGAATCGCCGTGGATGTAGTGCGACAGATCGTCGGCCATGCGCAGGAACGGGTCTTCGGCGGCAATGCGCGCCTCGAACCGGTCGAGCAGGTCGAGCCCGCCGCAGTTCAAGGCCGGCATGTCGATGGCGCGCAGCGCATAAAGCTCGTCCACCTGCTTGCGCTTCAGCACAGCGCGAAAAGCGGCCGGAACCGAGACGCGGCCCTTGGCATCGATGCGATTGACGCATGTGGACAGAAAGCGATGTGACACGCCCACCCTCGCGGCCGCGCGGCGGCCAGCCCGAATTTTCTGATTGATGCGCTGCGCCGACCCCCTTGCGGGAACAGGCCGCCGTTTTGGGCTAACATGGGAAAATTTGGGAAGCAATGGAAAACCGCCCCCGAAAAGCATGACGCGCGCGATGAACGGAATGTCGCCAAACATGGTTAATGAAGGGTTAGGTTCGGCTTCAGTGGCGCATGGATTTGGGCTGCCGCGACGGCAGGCCGGGAGAGCCGGCCGTGCCTGTCGCAGCAAACCACCCTTGTCGGGAAAATCACCAGTCGGCCTGTAAGCCGGGTTCTGTATGGCCTGCGCGCAAGCGCGCAAACGTGGCGGCCATTCCTCTGGGACGCCCATTGCTGCGCGCCTCGTGCAACCAACCCGGACGGCAGGCCGGAAAAGCCCTGCCAAGTCGCCTTGGCGCGCCGCCCCTATTCGGTTTTGCTCCCGGTGGGGTTTGCCCTGCCGCTGCTGTTGCCAGAAGCGCGGTGCGCTCTTGCCGCACCGTTTCACCCTTGCCCTGATCGAGACCAAGGCGGTTTGTTTTCTGTGGCACTGTCCCTGGGGTCACCCCCGCCGGACGTTATCCGGCACCGTTTCTCCGTGGAGCCCGGACTTTCCTCGAAGGCCGAAGCCCCCGCGGCCGCCCGGCCGACTGGTGGGGAGCGTTTAGGCGGGAATGGGGAAGAAGGGAAGTGTCAGGCTGATGAACCCGCATTCCTACGTATCGTCATCCTGTTCCATGGTCATTCCGGCCCGTCGTCATCGTCCGACTTGACCGGACGATCCATGCCGGGGTGGCGATGAACGGGTCGGAGGGCGATTGCCAAGAAAAGTGTCATGGAATGGGTCGTCCGATCAAGTCGGACGATGAAGACAGTGAGGGAACCGCAATAGCCCTGACACTCAATCCGCGCTTTCGAGCCAGCGCATGGTGAACTCGATTTCGCCGCCGGGAAACTCGCTCCAGCTTTCAATCTCGGTCCAATAGGCGGCCTTGGGGTAAGCGTCGAGCATCTGGCGGGCCTTGGCACGGGCCTCGTCGCGCGGAAGGCGCCATGTCTGGCGCTGGAACCCGTCGCTCGGCAAGCGGGACGCGGTGGCGCGCTGTGCGTCCAGCCTGCGCTTCAGCCCCGTCAGGGGCGGCCTGAGAGGAAAGCCCATCCATGCCTCCGGTCTCGAACTGCGCTCAACATGGCGCGCTTTCATGACAATTGCGAGTCGGAATCCGCAGGTGCAAAGCCTTCCCGTTAGACTCTCGCAGCCTTGAGTTTTGCTTCCTGACGCCTGACAAGACGAAGGCCGTGTCAGCTTTCTGAAATCCGTCCTTCGAGGCATCTTCCCTTCATGCTGAGGTGCGAGCCCTTGCGAGCCTCGAAGCACGAGGGAAAAAGCACCTCAGGATGAAGCGGATTTCGAGAGATGACATCAGCGAATCTGTCTTGGCCCTTGAGCGAGTCTACCCTTTGTCCCAATCCAGCATTCAAGCCGAAGCTCTTGCCCGCCTGCCGGTCGGCGTTCCTGACGATGTGGAAGCGAAAAAGGCCCGCGCCGAAGCGTGGTTCCAGTCGCTGCGCGACATGATCTGTGCGTCCTTCGAGGCTCTGGAGGATGAGTTGGGCAAGGACGCCGCGCGCCCGCACGCAGCCGATGCTCCGGGCCGCTTCACCCGCACGCCATGGGACAAGGACGAGGGCAAGGGCGGCGGCGGCATCATGAGCATCATGACAGGCCGCGTGTTCGAGAAGGTCGGCGTGCACACCTCCACCGTGCATGGAGAATTTTCGCCCGAATTCCGCAAGCAGATCCCCGGTGCGGCCGAAGACCCGCGCTACTGGGCGTCGGGCATTTCACTCATTGCCCACCCCGTGAACCCCCACGTGCCAACCGTGCACATGAACACCAGGATGGTGGTGACGACACGCCAATGGTTCGGCGGCGGCGCGGACCTGACGCCGGTGCTCAACGCGCGGCGCACGCAGCACGACCCTGACACGCAGGCTTTCCATGCCGCGATGCGCGCGCCATGCGA
>JALOTE010000114.1 GCA_025458045.1 Rhizobiaceae bacterium | reverse complement strand
GTCAAACTGGAAGCCCGCCGTCACACTCGCCGTCACTGGCGGCACGAAACCGGGATCGAACCTGATCGCGGAACCATTGCGGATCAGCGTGTAGGCGGTCGACGGCACCGGGTTGCCATCCACCGCGACCAACAGCGTCGACGGCGCCACGCAGAACACCGGGCGCACATAGGCATCGGCACCCGTTCCATAGGTCTTCGACAGGGCAAAAGTGTCGGCTTCGCCGTCGACGCCAAGGACCTCCTGATCGGTCGCAGCATGGACCGCTGTTGTCGCGCAGGATTTCCAGTCGAAAGGGTCGCGGAAACGGAATGCGTGGAACGGTCCGCCCGCGCCGCGCCTCGAAAAAAGCCAGCACTTCCTCGATATCGGCAATCGAACGCAGCCCCGTGCCCGCATCATAGCGGCGCAACGCATGGGCCTGGCGCAGATTGCGTTGCTCGCGCCCATTGGTCAGCGCCACGATCTCGACGCGGCGCTCCGGTCCGCCGGTCGCGCCGAACCCGATCGAAACCGGAAACCGGACATTGTGAAACGCTTGCATCGCCGCCCCTCACAATCCGCGCTGGCCGCGCGCAACCGTGCGCGCCAGCATCGCCGCGATTTGCGCCTCCGATTTGCGGAATGAACCCGCATCCGGCGTCGAAACTGTCATGTTGATGGTCACCGGCGCGCCGCCAGCGCCCCCGCCGCCGACGCCAAGCCGCCCTGATGCATCGCGCCGCAAAGGCAGGATCGCCTCAGCTCCCGCCTCGCCCATCACTCCGAGGCGGCCGCCCGCACCAAACACCGTGGGCGTGCTGACAATCCCGCTTGAAAGCCCCGGAACACCGCCCTTGGCGAAGGGCATGAGAGGGCCAAGCAGGCCGCCGATCGCGCCTGAAAGCAGCCCTTGCAACGGCTTCAGGCCCATCGACAGCGCCTGGCTGGCGAGCTGGAGGCCGATGCCGCGCAGAACGTCTTCAAGGCTCGCCCCTTCGACCACGGCCTTTTTCAGCGCACCCGTCAGGATCGCGCCGAAACGGTCGGCGTCGAGTTGCATTTGTTTGAGGCTGCGCTCAAACGCCGTCGTGTCCGCCGCAAAGCGGATCGTCACATCGTCATCCATCGGGATCATCCTTCAGGCGTCTGGAAATTGCCGCATCAGGGCATCAAGCGCCCGGCGTGCCGGTGCTTCGCTTTGCGGCGCAATGAACGGCCGGGCGGCCGCATCGAATTCTCGCGGGCTCATCGCCCAGAAATCGGCGGGCGACATGCGCATCACCCCGCAGGCAAGCCCAATCAGTTCGGGCCAGCCCGCCGCGCTCACCGCATGGGCGGGGCTGCCGCGGGCTTCGATTTGGGTTTCGACTTTGGGGCGGGTGCAGACGCCTCACCGTCCACGCCAAAGCTTGCCTCCAGCAATTCGCGCGCAAGGTTGGCAAAGCCGACTGGTCCGCGCTCGCAATGCATTCGGCCAACGGCATCCGCATCGACAGGTTCGCCCGCCCCGCGCAGGCCGGCGGCGATGATCATCATCAGATGGCGCGCCGTCAGCTTTGTCGTCGTCAGCTTCTGGATGAGGCCGAACAGGCTGTCGACACCAAACGCCTCTTCAAGCTCGGCCAGAACGTTCAGCGTCAGCCGCAGCTTTTTCTGCACGCCATCCAACGTCGCGACCACCTCGCCGCGGTGCACATTGGGCAATTGCTGTGTCATGGCGTCACTCCTGCAAAGTTCAGCGCACCGGCGGATTCCAGCGCGATTTCAAAGGTGATTTCCCCGTCATGGTTTCCCGCATATTCCAGCGCAGTCACTTGGAACGGCCCGGACACCGTGCCGAAATCCGGGATGACCACCTGCCAAGGCACCACTTCGGAGGCGAAAAACAGGCTGCGCACGCGGGCGTCGGATGCGGCATCCTTGAAGATGCCGGAGCCGGACAGGCTGGCGCGCTGCGCGCCCGCACCGCCCAGCAATTGCCGCCAGCGACCGGCGGACTCCGTGTCGGTGATGTCCACCGTCTCGGCATTGAACGCGATGCGCCGCGCCCGAAGTCCGGCAACGGTCACATGGGCCGCCGCCCCATCATGGACCTTCAACAGAAGATCCTTGCCTTTTTGTGCGGCCATGGCCGCCTCCTTTCCTGTGAGTGAAATCCGTATGGGGGCACAGCCTGGTCAGAGCGGCTCTGTCAGCGCCTCGATGCGCAGGCTCGCGCGGTAGCCGCGCAGCGCCGTGTCATAGGCGGCATCGACACCGGCAAAGCGCATCAGCACCAGCCGGTGACCGTCGATATCCAGCACCTGCTGTTCGAGCGCCGCCGTCATGGCGGCCACGATGTCGAGCGCCTGCTTGCGCCCCTGCTGCCTCGACCATGCGGTGAGTTGCACCAGATGCTCCTCGCCCGCTTCCGTTCCGGTGGACCAGTCGAGCGCCAGCGTCCCGCCATAGGTCACGTAAGGGAAAGCAACATTGGCAGGCGTGCGGTCATGGATGTGCGGGCCGCCAAGCAGCGCAACCAAGGCCGGGTCGGCAGCAAGAACGCCATGGATCGCCTTTTGCAACGCTGCCGCCGCCGTCACAGCCGTTCTCCAAAGCCGCGCTTGGCGACGCGCCTGGCGTGTTCGGCAAAACGCCCAGGCTTGCGGCCGTCACTCAGTGGACGGCCCTGTCCGGCATTGAAACCGATCCAGCGCAATGTTTCCGTCAGTCGGTTGCGGGTCAAAATGAGGGAAAGCTTCATGGCGCGTCCTTTCCAAAGGTGTGTCACGGGAGTTCTTCGGTCTGGCAGATGAGAAACCGGCCGGTTTCATCCGGGTCGCGCACTGTCACGATGCGGAAACGCCGCGCGCCCTTCACGAAGCGCATGCCGCTTTCAACGCCGACGCGATGGCGCAGCGTGATGCGGTGCGTGGTGGCCTCGATGTCCTGTGCGCCCGCAAAGGTCTGGCCTGCCGAAACGGGCTCGATGCGCGCGAAAACGGTCGCCACCGGCATCCAGGCATCATCGCGTCCGCCGAGGCCGTCGGCTGCGCCGCTTTGGATTTCGAGCACGAGTTCATGGCGCAGCGCACCTGGATCGACATGAAACCGGCGCGTCACAGCCGCACCCGCTTCAATGGGCGCAGCAGCGACAGGAAACCATCGGGATAAGACACCGGCTGGTCCTCCGGCCTTACCGCGCCGCGAAACTCGTAGAAGTGCACGACCAGCATCTTGATGGCGCGGCGGATGAAATCCGGCACATCCACGCCCGTCGGGCCATAGCCGCAGGCGTAATCGATCTCGACGCCATTCATCCGCCGACCCGATGCGGGCCTGCGTTCAATCATAAGCCGCGCCGGGTCGCTCAACGTGTCGAGCGTGTATTCGGCTGGCGACAGAACCACCGGCACGCCGCCCGCGCCATAGACCGTCACCGCTAGCACCGCGGTGACGGGGCCGTTCGGCAGATGGATCAGGTCGCGCACAGGCCAGCGGTCGAAGGTCATGCGCCAGTGCTGGGTGATGAGCGAACGGCCGGTCTGGTTCTCGACCTCCATGCGCGCCGCGCGGATCAGTTCGACGATCAGTGCGTCTTCGGATGTGTGGTCGAGTTTCAGCCAGGCGCGCGCCTCGGCGACCGTCACCGGTTCCAGCGCCGGTTCGGTGATGCGGAACAGTGCCATGGGGTAAAGCCTCAAACTGAGAAACAAAACGGCCCGGCCGCGCGTGAACGCATCCGGCCGGGCCACCATTCGGCGCACGTGATGGACGGTCAGGCGGCGGGAGGGAGACCGCCTGCCATCACAAGGGGGAAGCGATCACGCGGTGCCGAATTTCAGGATCTTGATGGCGTCGAAATCCTGCACGCCGCCGCCGACGCGTTTTGTCGTGTAGAACAGCACGTAGGGCTTGGCGGTGTAGGGATCGCGCAGTACGCGCACACCAGTGCGGTCGACAACAAGGTAACCGCGCTTGAAATCACCAAATGCGATCGATTTGGAGTTGGCCGCGATGTCCGGCATCTCCTCGGCCTCCGTCACCTGAAAGCCAAGGAGCATCGCCTTGTCACCCACGGTCGCAGGCGGCTGCCAGAGATAGTTTCCGTCATCGTCCTTCAGCTTGCGGATGGCGGCCTGCGTCTTGCGGTTCATCACCCAGGACGCGTTCTGGCGATAACCGGCCTTCAGAGCGTAGACGGTTTCAATCAGCACATCGGAGGCGTCGGTTGCCGGAAACGCGCCAGCGGCACCGGTGACAACATGGCCGAGGCTGCCCCACGCCCAAGCGCTTTCGGCCACCGTCGGATAGTCGAGGAAACCGCGCGGCTTGTTGACGCCGTCGCCCGCCACAAAGGCCGCCCCCTCCTGCTCCGCGAACGCCGCCTCGACCTCGCCCGCAATCCAGGCGTCGATGTCGATGGCGCTGTCTTCGAGCAGGGTCGCGGTTGCGGCCGGCATGGCGTAAAGCTCCATGGTCGGGAACTGCAATTCCGCCAGCGCCGGGGTCGCCGTCTGCGCCCGCACCGCCGTCTCGCCGACCCAACCGGTCGCCGGGCCGGACAGGGCGAACGGCTTCTTCAAAACGGCACCCGTCACCTCACGCACGCTGGAAAGCGCGCGCAACGGCGACAGCGCCGCCAGCCGGCGACCGATTTCAGCGGCCGTTTCGGGCGGCACCAGATAGCCGCCATCCGGGCCGGAGCCGTAGCTCATCGCCTTTTCTTCGATGCGGTGCAGCCCGCGCTCGTCACCCTTGCGGACATAGGCGTCGAAGGCGCGCTTGTGCTCCGAAGGGCCGAAACCCGGGGCCCCGCCAAGTGACGGCCGCAGGCCCTTGACCATGAGATGGTCGAGCACCCGCTTCTGCTCGTCGAGCGCCGCATTGATCCGCTCCACCTTGTCATTGGTCACGCCGTCAACGCCGACGCGCGTTTCGATCTGTGCAAGGCGCTCGTCATTGGCGTGCTTGAAGGCTTCGAAGGCATCCATGAACTCGCCGAACGCCTCGGCGACTTCCACCGGCGAGCCAGAAGCCTTCACTTCAGGCGCGGTCTTCACATCATGTTTGGTCATGTCATCGTCCTTTGGGATGCAGGGAATGCGCCGCCTTGCGGATGAGGGCGGCAAGCATCGGCAGTTCGCCCGTTCGGTTGTTGGAAGTGTCCCCCTTGACCTCGCTGACGCGGGCCTCGGGCAACATCGGGAAGGTCACGATGGAGATTTCCCACAAATCCGCCTCGCGGATCGTGCGGACACCGGTCGCCTTGTCATGGCTGGCACGCACGGTCTTGAAACCGATCGACAAGCCGTCGACCGCGCCATCACGGATGAGCGACAGCACTTCGCGCCCGCGCGCAACGCTGGTGTTGATGCGGCCGCGGACAAACAGTCCGGTCTGGTCCTCGCGGATGTCGAGCCAGCTGCCGATCACCTCGTTCGGGTCGTGCTGCCACAGCATGCGGACACCCTTGGCCCCGCGCCGTTTCAACGAGGCCGCGAAAGCGGCTGGCGACACCTTGTCCTGGCCGAGATCGACCCGGTGGAACAGCGAGGCGTAACCGGCAAACGTGCCTTCTTCCGTTTCAAGCCCGGCGAAGGGCGCGTCGGCATATTTGAGAACAGGCGCGCGTTGAGTAGCCGCAGCCGATTGAGCTTCAATCATCGCAGTCACTCCTTCTGATTCAGCGGTTGCGACGGCCGGCCGGTTCCGGTCAGGTTGCGGTCGAGCGCCCGCACGATCACGCCCAGCGCCCACCACGAAGCGAAGCTTGCCGCGCTTGCTCCCATCAGCATCACCTCGATGCGGTCGAGCGGCACATCGAGCGCCAGCGCGGACGCGATCTTGGCGCCCGTCGCAGGACCGAAGACGAGGCCGAACACAATGCCGACCAGAAAGCGGGACACCGCCTCGCGCCGCCGCTTCGGCAGCAGATAGACCAGCGAGACGGAGGAGCCTGCAAGCGCGCCCGCCCCGCGCGCCGACCATTCAACAAGCGAGTTTGTCCAATCGGCCATGCTCAGGCTCCTGATTTTGCTGATGATTTCAACGGCGCATAGCCGACGGCCTCGCGCTTTTCGTCCTCGGTCAGGAAGTCCGCCGCGCCGACACGGCTCCACAGCAGGTCGCGCTCCGCGCTCAGCCCGTCCACACGGTCGGCGTCAAACCAGAGCTTCAGGCCCGGTCCGAACTTCGGGGCGAGCCGCGCCGTCAATTCACGCGCAACGCGGCCAACCAACGGCATCACCGTCAGCCTGTAGAAGGCGCGATTGGCTTCCGCATAGTTGGCATAGGTGTTGTCGCCCGGGATGCCGAGCAGCATGGGCGGCACACCGGCGGCCAGCGCGATTTCGCGCGCGGCGGCGTGCTTGGCTTCGATGAAGTCCATGTCCTTCGGCGTCATCGACATCGGCTTCCAGTCAAGCCCGCCTTCAAGCAGCAGCGGACGCCCCGCCGCCTTCGCCCCCGAATAGCCCTGCTCCAATTCGCCTTTCAGCCGATCGAACTGCTCCTCCGTCAGGTTGCCGCCATCGCCCGGCGCATAGACGAGCGCGCCCGATGGCCGGGCTGAATTGTCGAGCAGCGCCTTGTTCCAGGAACCCGTTGCATTGTGGGTTTCCAGCGCCATCGCCGCCGAAGCGAGCGGGGCAAAGCCGCGATGATCGTCCAGCGGATGAAACAGGCGAAAATGGATGACGCCAGCCTCGCTCTCGCCGGATAGGGCAGGCAGCCGCGCAGCATGACGTCCGACGCGATAGTCATAGGCAATGGCCCAGCCATCGGCATCCGTCACCACCTGCACCCGGTCCGGCCGCAACAGATGCAGCGAGCCTTGATTGGGCAGCGGCTCGAAGTTCAAATAGGCATCGCCGGACAGGAGCAGCGTTCCGTACAGCGCTTCCATGAAGGTCGCACCCGCTTCGCCCGGGTTCGGCTGTTCCAGCAGCGTCAGCAGCGGATGCGTTTCGTGCTCGCGCCGCCCCTCATAGAGGAGCCAGGGCACGGCCGCTGCCGTTTCGGCCACCAACCGCACGGCGCGGTGCGCGATCGGGTTGCGCATGAAGCCATCACGCGCCAGCGTCGCATAGTCGATTGCAGGGGCTTGCGGCTGCACCAGCCCGTGCAGCGCCACCACGCCAATTCCCGCCTTTGTTGTCGGGGGTGCGGCAGGCGCCGTTGCGCGTTCCGGGCGGTTGCGCCGCCAGGGGGTCCAGAATTCCATCGTTGTGTTCCTTGGGTTGGGCCGAGGCGGGCAGCCTGCCCCTCTGCTTCCGTCAGGCCATGGGCCTGACTTTGGGTGCGGCGCGCCGCGTGATCATCAGTTCCGTCAGCGCCCAGACAAGGGCATCAAGGCGATCAGGCGATTTGCCATTCGACAGGCCGCCCGCCGAAAAATCGCACATCTCGTCTTCCAGTTCCGGCATCGGCCGGGCATGGCGCACGCGGCCCTGCTCGTAGAGCGCCGCCACCGGTTCGGCCCGCGCCAGTTTGCCGCGCCGGGCATGGACGCTGCGCACCGGCAGCGAACGATCAATCGAGCGCAGGACCTCGGTCACCAGATCGCCGCCCTGATTGGCCTCGACAACGATGCAGTCGGCCTGCAACCGGTCATGGAGCGCGGCCACGCGCTCCGCCCAGCGCGCGGGCGGTGCCGGGGCAAAACTTGCGTCCTCCAGCACATGGGCGATACCTGCCGCATCGATCCCGGCGGCGACAATGCCGCACGCATCGGACGTGCGATGCGCGGTCACCGGCGGGTCAACCGCAACCACGATGCGCACCAGATCAGGCGTCGCGCCGCCTCTGCAATCATCCAGCATTGCACGGCTCCACAGCGCGCCCTCGCGCTCGGCAATCAGTTCGCCGTCCAGTTCCTGACGCCCCAGGCGCGTGCCGCCATAGCGCTGCTCGACCACGGCCAGAAAGCCCGCTGCCAAATTTCCGGCGTTGTCGCGCGTTTTCATCCTCGTCACCACGAAGCCCGGGTCGTCGATCAGCCGCTTGATGAGCGCGGTCGGCTTCGGTGTCGTCGTCACCAATTGGCGCGGCCAGTCCCCCAGCCGAAGCCCGAATTGCAGCATGTCGAAACAGGCTTCGTCATGCTTCCACTTGGCCAATTCATCGCACCATGCCGCCTCGAACTGCGGCCCGCGCAAACTGTCCGGATCCTCGGACGAAAACATCATCGCAACCGCTCCGTTCGGCCACACCAGGCGCCGCCGCGTCACCTCGAAGCGGGGCCTTGTCTGCGCATGCGAAGCGGCGATGATGCCGGAGGGGCCCTCCACCATCACGTCGCGCACATCGGCCAGCGTTTCGCCGACAAGCGCGATCAGCCCCACGCGCGCCGGCGAAAACAGAGGCAAGCCGCGGACCAGGGCGTTGACCCATTCGGCACCGGCCCGCGTCTTGCCGGACCCGCGCCCGCCGATCATCAGCCAGCCATGCCAGTGCCCTCGTGGCGGCAATTGTTCGGCCCTGCCTTGCAGGAACCATTCGGCGCGCGCCTCAGCGCTCGGGCCTGCCGCCAGATGCCTCTTCGACCAGTCTTTCTGCATAGGCATGGGCAAGCTCTTCAATCCGCCGGTCGATGGCTGCGAATGTGACTTTCAGTTCGGTCTCGTCAGGCGGGGCTGCCTGGCGGTCATCGGCGCAGTCGGCGACCTCCTTCAGCTTGTCGATCGCCTTGATGAGCGCCGTCACCGCATCGATGCGGGGCTTGGCCGTCAACTCGTCGCCGTCGGCATCCTCGATCAGTCCGAGAACGCGGCCCGACATGGCGGCAATGCGGCGACGCAATGCGTCGGCCTCCGGCAGGGGCCGCCAGCCTTCGTGTTCAGCCAGCGCCGTCAGCGCGTCTTCGGCCTGGCGCGACACCAGCGCCAGACGTTCAATGGTTGGCCGCGCGCCTTCATAGAGCTTGCGCGCCGCGTCTGCGATGTCCGGTTCGATTCCCAATTGAAACCTCCAGGAGCCCATCCCGAGACTCAGATGCCAGTTGGCGGGACAGAATTGAGTTCGAGCCACACTCACGACCGCCGACCCGGTTCAACCGGATCGAACCGCGCTCTGTCACGGCCTTGCCGCACCACATCGAAAGCGATGGCTGGCGGAGCACCCGGCGTTTCCAGCCGAGGCCAAACTTCTGTCGCCGACTGCCGACTGCCGACTGCCGACTGCCGACTGCCGACTGCCGACTGCCGACTGCCGACTGCCGACTGCCGACTGCCGACTGCCGACTGCCGAC
>JALOTE010000113.1 GCA_025458045.1 Rhizobiaceae bacterium | reverse complement strand
GACGGCGTGGACCATCGCCACCTGCCCCGTCGAGGCCGCCGCCGCACCCAGCGCCTTCAGGTGATCCTCGGTCATGTCGCCCGGCAGGCCGGTCAGCACGGGGACACGGTCTCCGGCAAGACGGCCTGTGACAAGCCCGGCGGCGACCGTCAGTTGATCCGGGCCGAGCGCATGCGCAGCCTCCGTGTCGAGCGCGATGTGCAACCTGGCGCGGCGGTTTTCCGTCACATGCAGGCCATGCTCGGGCACAAGCCCGGTGATGGCGGCGGCGAGGTCGATGAAATCGCCATAGCGGGCCGTGCGCGCACCGATGACCGAATTGGCAAACACGATGGCGTTGGATTCCGCCCAGGCGATCTGGTCGCCGAAGCGCGGGCGGAAGATCGTCAGGTATGGCGCGCAGGAGAAGGTCGGCGCGCAGCCCAGCGCCAGGTGCGCGTTCATCAGGTCGGTGCCGTCACGCGCCAGCGCGTCATCCCCGGCAAAGAGTTCAGGGTGGATGAGATCGATCGAGCCGACATTCAGCGACGTCGGCACGGCCACCTTCGCGCCCGCTTCGACGAAACGGTTGACGAAATCGAGGCTCACCTGCCCGTGGTGCAGGCAACCGTCGATATGCGCCGCCGAAACGGGGATGAGCCGCGTCGCGCCCACCGCCCGGCCATAGCCCATGAGAAGCCGCAGCGCGAAGGCCGCGCCCTCGCCCATATCGCCGGCCGCCATCGCCTGTTGCTCGCGGGTCAGGTCCACGCATCACCTTCGGCCAGGTCTCGAACGCATGCTGTTGGCTGCACCCTCGCGCCGCTGACGTCAACATGCGATGGTGCCTCCGGGCTGGCGGCTTTGTCCATTGGCGCTGTGTCGGCTATCCCAGCCGATCACGGCCATCGCCACTCGCGCGATTGACATGCGAGGCCCGTTTCAGGCCGGCGCACGGCGTCGGCGGGTCATCGGAACCGGCATGGCGAAATGTTCGCGCAGCAGGCCGACGAGATGGCGGAACGCCCCGCGGTGCCGGTTGCGCATGTGCAGGCCGCAAAACACCGTCTGTGTGATCGCAGCCGCATCCGCGACCGGGCGGAACCGGCCGGTCGCGACAAGGGCCTCGGCGTTCTGCCGCAGCACATAGGCCGAACCGCCGAGCGACCCCAGCATGGATGACATGGCGGCACTCTGGCCGATGGACAGCGACACGAAGCTCAATCCCGGATGCAGGGCGGCGTGGGTCGCTGAAAAGGCAGGCGAATATTTGGCGAGGATGTAACTGTCGGCCGACACGGCGGACAGGCGCTCGGCCGTGCTGGACACCATGTGATAAGCGACTTCGCCGACCGTTTCAAAGTACAGGTCGGGATGGGCACGCGGCGAGAACAGGATGCCGAGATCGGCGGCGCCGGCGATCAGGTCGGAGCACATCTGCACAGAGTAGTCGGCCTCAAAGAACAGCGCCGTGTCGTTGAGCGTCTCGCGGAAGCGGCCGATCAGCGCCGGAAAGCGGTCATCGACCAGATCGTGCTGGATCCCGATGCGCAAGGCCGCAGCGCCCGTGCCGGGCAGGCGCGTGGCGTTGAGGGCTTCCATCCAGCCATGGCGCAGGGCCCGGGCGTGCGGCTCGAACCGCAGGCCCTCGGTCGTCAGTTCCGTGCCCGAGCGCGAGCGGTTGAAGAGACGCGCGCCAACCGCTTTTTCCAGAGCTGCCACCCTGCCCGACACCGCCGACTGGGTGACGCCGAGGCGCTCTGCCGTGCGGTTGAAATTGCGCGTGTCGCACAGGTCGAGGAATGTCTCGACGAGTTCCATCTGCATGATCGTCACCTTTGGCTGATCGCGATTTGCGATCAATAATCATTGCCGCGCCGAATTGAACCAAAATCCGCAGGGTGAATAATCCGTCGAACATCCGGGGGAACTGCGATGAACGGAATTCCGGCGGCAGCGCGTGTCGTCATCATCGGCGGAGGCGTGGCGGGCGTCTCGTCGCTTTACCATCTGGCGAAGGCCGGATGGACCGATTGCGTACTTCTCGAAAAAAACGAACTGACGGCCGGCTCGACCTGGCATGCAGCCGGCAATGTGCCGACCTTCTCGACCTCCTGGTCGTTGATGAACATGCAGCGTTATTCGACGCAGCTTTATTCAAGGCTTGCCGCCGACGTCGATTATCCGATGAACTACCATGTCACCGGCTCGGTGCGCCTCGCCCATTCCAAGCAGCGCATGCAGGAATTCGCCCGCGCGCGCGGCATGGGGCGCTATCAGGGCATGGCGATCGATGTGCTCGGTCCATCCGAAATCCGCGACAGATACCCGTTCATTGAACTGCATGACCTTGAGGGCGCGCTTTATGATCCGGCCGATGGCGACATCGACCCGGCGCAACTGACGCAAGCGCTCGCCAAGGGTGCCCGCGCCATGGGCGCGACGATCCTGCGCTTCACGCCGGCGACCGGAGTGAGCCGCAGAAACGGGGAGTGGATCGTCCACACGGCGAAAGGCGACATCGCCTGCGAGATTGTGGTGAATGCCGCCGGCTATTACGCCCAAAGGGTGGCCGAATGGTTCAAGCCGTTCGGCGGGCGCACGCTGCCGATGATGGTCATGAGCCATCAGTACCTGCTGTCCGAACCGATCCCCGAGATCGAGGCCTGGACGAAGGAGGTCGGCCACAAATTGCCGCTTTTGCGCGATGTCGACACTTCCTATTACCTGCGACAGGAGAAATCGGGCTTCAATCTGGGGCCCTATGAGCGCAACTGCCGCGCGCATTGGGCGACGCCGGACGATCCGTTCCCGGATGATTTCTCGTTCCAATTGTTCCCCGACGATCTGGAACGCCTGGAATTCCAGATCAGTGACGTGATGGCCCGCGTGCCGCTGCTCGCCAGCGCGGGCATTTCAAAGGTCATCAACGGCCCGATCCCCTACACGCCTGACGGCAATCCGCTCATCGGACCGATGCCGGGTGTGCCCAACGCGTTCGAGGCTTGCGTTTTCACCTTCGGCATCGCGCAAGGCGGCGGCGCCGGCAAGGTGCTCGCCGAATGGGTCACGCAAGGTGCAACCGAATGGGACATGTGGTCGTGCGATCCGCGCCGCTTCACCGGTTTCACCGATCATGATTATTGCGTGGCCAAGGGCATGGAAGTCTATGGCCACGAATATGCGATGCACTTCCCCCGCCATGCCTGGCCTGCCGGACGCAACAAGAAGCTCTCGGCCGTCCATGCGCGCACGAAAGCGCTCGGCGCACAGTTTGGCGCTTACAACGGCTGGGAGCGGGCGTTATGGTACGCGAAGGACGGCGACGACACGTCGGAGGCGGCAACCCAGACCTGGGACCGTGCCGGGCCATGGGAACCGCGCATTCGCGAGGAATGCGAGGCGGTTCGCGATGCGGCGGGCATCCTCGATTTGCCCGGCTTCTCGCGCTTCCGCCTCAAAGGCCAAGGCGCGACGGCATGGCTGAACACGCTGATGACGGGGCAAGTGCCCAAGCCCGGACGCATCGGGCTTGCCTATTTCGCCGACCCTCGCGGACGCATCATGACCGAGATGTCGGTGATGACGATCGCCGAAGATTTCCATATGCTCATCACCGCCGCCGTCGCGCAGTGGCACGACATGGAGTGGCTCACGCGCCACATGCCGGTTGATGCCGCGTTTGCGCTCGATGACGTGACGGACGCGTATTCCTGCCAGATCCTGACGGGTCCCGCATCGCGCGCCATCCTCGCCGAGGTGTGCGACGGCGACCTTTCGTCCGGCTGGCTGACCCACCAGACGGCGCAGATCGCCGGACGGCATCTGCAGCTGGTGCGGGTTTCGTTTGCCGGTGAACTGGGCTGGGAGTTGCACAGCAAGATCGAGGACACCGACGCGATATTCGCCGCGGTCTGGCAGGCCGGCGCCAAGCATGGCCTGAGGCCGTTCGGCATGTTCGCGCTCGATTCGTTGCGGCTTGAAAAGGGGTATCGCGCCTGGAAGGGTGACCTGTCGTCAGACTATTCGGTCCTCCAGGGCGGGCTTGAGCGCTTTGTCAAATGGGACAAGCCGGAATTCAACGGCCGCGCCGCCCTGCTGGCCGAAAAGCAGACCGGCCTGTCCAAACGTTTCGTGACGCTCATCGTCGATGCCGGAGATCACGACGCCCCTTACATGTCGACGCTCTGGCATGGCGGAACGGTCGTCGGCGAGACGACGTCCGGCGGCTGGGGCTATCGTGTCAACGCCTCCATCGCGCTTGGCATGATCCGCGCCGATCTGGCGGTGGAGGGCACCGAAATCGAAGTGGAAATCTATGGCGAACGCCGACGGGCCGTCGTGCAGAGGGATGCGCCGCTCTGGGATCCGGACAATGCGCGGCTGCGCGCCTGAGATGCGCTCCGGGTTCTTGCGTTCACCGATGGACATGAAGGGTGATCACAATGGCAAACCTGCCTGACACAGCACGATGCGTCATCATTGGCGGCGGGATCGTCGGGTGCTCGGTCGCCTACCATCTGACAAAGCTCGGCTGGACGGATGTCGTGCTGCTTGAGCGCAAGCAGCTCACCTCAGGCACGACATGGCACGCCGCCGGCCTCATTGGGCAGTTGCGCGGCTCGGCCAACATGACGCGACTCGCCAAATACACCGCCGACCTCTATCGCGGCCTTGAGGCGGAGACCGGGCTTGCCACCGGCATGAAGACGGTCGGCTCGATCTCTGTCGCGCTGGCGGAGGCGCGCAAGGAGGAACTGTTCCGCAACGCTTCCATGGCGCGCGCGTTCGGCGTGCCGGTCGAGGAATTGTCGCCTTCGGAGGTGAAGGCGCGCTACCCGAACCTCAATATCGACGGCGTGAAGGCGGGCGTTTTCCTGCCGACCGACGGGCAAGGCGACCCGGCGAACATCACGATGGCGCTGGCGAAGGGCGCGCGCCAACGCGGCGCGCTGATCGCCGAAGGGGTGGCGGTGACGGGCATCACCGTCGAGGACCGGCGCGCCACTGCCGTAACGTGGGAAAAGGACGGCGCGCAGGGCCGCATCCGGGCGGACCATGTCGTCAATTGCGCGGGCATGTGGGGCCACCATGTCGGCCGCATGGCGGGTGTGACGGTCCCGCTGCATGCCTGCGAGCACTTCTACATCGTCACCGAGCCCATCGCCGGCCTGACACAACAGCCCGTCCTGCGCGTCACCGATGAGTGCGCCTACTACAAGGAGGATGCCGGCAAATATCTGATTGGCGCGTTCGAGCCCGTCGCCAAGCCGTGGGGCATGGACGGCATTCCGGAGTCGTTCTGTTTCGACCAGTTGCCGGAAGATTTCGACCATTTCGAGCCGATCCTCCAACGGGCGATCCATCGCCTACCGCTGCTTGCCGACGTGGGCATCCACACCTTCTTCAACGGCCCGGAAAGCTTCACGCCCGACAACGCCTACAATCTCGGCCAGTCGCTGGAGGTGGACAATGTGTGGGTGGCGGCAGGCTTCAACTCCATCGGCATCCAGTCGGCCGGCGGGGCGGGCATGGCGCTGGCGCAATGGATGAATGATGGCGAGAAGCCTTTCGACCTTTCCGACGTCGATGTCGGTCGCAATCAGCCGTTCCAGGCCAATCGGCGTTACCTGTTCGAGCGCGCCAAGGAATCGCTCGGTTTGCTCTATGCCGACCATTTCCCCCACCGCCAGAAGACGACAGCCCGGGGGGTGCGGCGCACCCCCTTCCACGCACAGCTTGCCGAGCGAGGCGCCGTGTTTGGCGAGATCGGCGGCTGGGAGCGCGCCAATTGGTATGCCGAACCGGGGCAGGCACGCGCCTATGAGTATGGCTGGGGGCGGCAGAACTGGTTTGGCAACGCCGCCGCCGAACACCGCGCCATCCGCACGGGCGTCGGCATGTATGACATGTCGTCCTTCGGCAAAATCCGTGTCGAAGGGCGCGACGCGGAGGCCTTCCTCAACCATGTCTGCGGGGCCGACATGGCCGTGCCGGCAGGGCGGATCGTCTATACCCAGTTCCTCAATGCGCGCGGCGGCATCGAGGCCGATGTCACGGTGTCGCGCCTTTCGGAAACGGCCTACCTCGTTGTCACGCCGGCCGTGACCCGGCCGCGCGACCAGGCATGGATGCGTCGCCATGCGGGGGATTTCAACGTGGTCATCACCGATGTGACGGCGGGCGAAGGCGTGCTGGCCGTGATGGGGCCGAAGGCGCGCGCCCTGATGCAGGCCGTCAGCCCGAATGATTTCTCCAACGCGGCCAACCCGTTCGGCACCCTGCAGGAGATCGAGATCGGCATGGGCCTCGCCCGCGCGCATCGTGTCTCCTATGTCGGGGAGTTGGGCTGGGAAATCTACGTGTCCGCCGACATGTGCGGCCATGTCTTTGAAACTCTTTTCGAGGCCGGAGCGGAGCACGGGCTCAAGCTTTGCGGCATGCACATGATGGATTCCTGCCGCATCGAGAAGGCGTTCCGCCATTTCGGCCACGACATCACCTGCGAGGACCATGTGCTGGAAGCCGGGCTCGGCTTCGCGGTAAAGACCGCGAAAGCGTCGTTCATCGGCCGCGATGCGGTTCTGCGCAAGAAAGAGGCCGGACTGGAACGGCGCATGGTGCAGTTCAAGCTCGATGACCCGCAAGCGATGGTCTACCACAATGAGCCGATCATCCGCGACGGGCGCATCGTCAGCCAGCTGACGTCAGGCGCCTATGGGCACCATCTCGGCGCGCCCATCGGGATGGGCTATGTGCCTTGCAAGGGCGAGACACCGGCAGACATCCTGTCGTCGGCCTATGAGATCGAAATCGCCGGGCGGCGTGTCAAGGCGCAGGCCTCGCTCACGCCGCTGTACGACCCTGCTTCCGAACGCATGAAAGCCTGACGCCGCCCGGCGGGCCGCCACCCTCACTGTCACAAGGTGCCACACCGATGAGCGATGACCTGTTGCAATGCGAACCGCGCCGCGCCGCGCGCGCGGGAGGGCGTGCCGCCCGCCATGCGGTGCGCGCCGCTCCCCTCGCCGACGCGATCCGCCCCGTGCGCGGCGGCATGAGCGGCGGCACCTACCAACCGATGACGGACGCCGGCGTCGCGCGCATCCATCAGGCGGCACTCCAGGCGCTCGAAGAGATCGGCCTGTCGCAGGCGCCGCAATCGGGCGTGGAAATCCTCACGGGCGCGGGTGCCATCCTCGGTGACGACGGTCGCATCCGCTTCCCGCGCGCGCTTGTCGAGGACATGCTGGCGGTCGCGGCACGCGACATCACGCTGTTTGCCCGTGACCCCAGGCATGATCTGCTGCTGTCGGGAACGCGCGTTCATTTCGGCACGGCGGGCGCCGCCGTGCATGTGGTCGATCCGGTGACGCTGGACTACAGGGAATCCACCGCGCAGGACCTCTATGACGCCGCACGGCTGACCGACAATCTCGACAACATCCACTTCTTCCAGCGCACCATGGTGTGCCGCGATGTGCTCGACAACAAGGAGATGGATATCAACACGCTCTACGCGTCACTCGCCGGAACGCGCAAGCATGTCGGCACGTCCTTCACCGAGCAGTCGCACCTCGCCGATTGCTTCGATGTGATTTACCGCGTTGCGGGCGGCGAGGACAAATGGCTGGAGCGGCCTTTCGTATCGAACTCCAACTGCTTCGTCGTGCCGCCGATGAAATTTGCGGAGGAAAGCTGCATCGTGATGGAGGAATGCGTGCGGCGCGGGATGCCGATGCTGCTCCTGTCGGCAGGCCAGGCGGGCGCCACCGCGCCAGCCCCCATCGCGCTCGCCATCGTGCAGGCGGTCGCGGAGTGTCTTGCCGGCGTTGTCTATGTGAACGCCATCAAGCCCGGCGCACCGGCGATATTCGGCACATGGCCCTTCGTATCGGACCTGCGGACCGGCGCGATGTCCGGCGGCTCGGCCGAACAGGCGCTGCTGACGGCGGGTTGTGCCCAGATGCACCGCTTCTACGGCCTGCCCGGCGGCGCAGCCTCCGGCATTTCCGACAGCAAGCTGCCTGACATGCAGGCCGGCTGGGAACAGGGCATCACCAACGCACTTGCGGGACTGGCCGGTCTCAACATGTGCTACGAGGCGGTGGGCATGCACGCCTCGCTGCTCGGCTTCTGCATGGAAAGCCTGGTGCTTGGCGATGACCTCCTTGGCCAGGCGATGCGGCTGGTGCGCGGCATCGACGTCAATGAGGATTCCACCTCGATTGACGCCATGAAGGCCGTCTGCCTTGGCGGACCCGGCCACTATCTCGGTTCCGACCAGACGTTGCGGCTGATGCAGAGCGAGTATGTCTATCCGTCGATTGCCAACCGGATGAGTCCGAAGGAATGGAACGAGGCCGGAAAACCCTTGCTTCTCGACGCGGCGATCGCCCGGAAGAACACGATCCTCGCCCGCGCGGGCAATGTGATCGACCCCGACATCGACCGGGCGATCAGGGAGCGGTACAACATCTATTTCCGCTGAACCTCACGGGACGGAAACCCGGAGCCGCAGCGTCCCATTTGCCGCCAACCCGGAATTTGCATTGCGCAGGGTGACGTGCAAGTCATGCTGCGGACGCATCAGTTCTTTGGCTCTCTGTATGGGGCGCGGGGAGCCAGACCCTTGCGCTTGCAAGCAAAGCGCACAGGGCAAGCCGGCCCAACATGCCTGATTGACCAAATGTCTTAGGGTCAGGACCCATTGATTTCATTGAAATGGTCGGAGGTAATTTTGTTTGATACGAGGAGAGAAGGCGTAGAAAATGCCAGCATTTTCAAGCCTTTTCGACACTGTGGCAGACAAAATTCACCCGATCCGAAGGACAGCCAAATGGCCTCGAATTCCATCGTCAAAAGCTTCGATCGGGGCCAATGGCCCGCTCTTCAGCTTTTTC
>JALOTE010000112.1 GCA_025458045.1 Rhizobiaceae bacterium | reverse complement strand
CGCCGCAGGTCATGCACGCCAGTTCTTGTGATGTGTCTTTAGGAAAAGTGTCCATGGTGAATATGATGCGGTTTGTGTTGAACGCGGCCATGCGCCGGGTGCGCGTTCGTGTCGTCGGCGTGGTGATGGGAGCATTCATAGCCTTTGCCGTCAGCGCCCCCGCGGCACGCGCCGACCTCACATTCAAGGGCGGCTGGAAGGCAACGACGACTTATGCGGTGGACGATATCGTTTTCCTGTCGGGCCACAGCTACCGCGCCAAGGTTGCCAATGTCGGCAAAAAGCCTGACCTCGGGACGAGCGCCGCGCAATGGGTGCGCATCACGTCCGGCTTCAACGTCCGGGGGGCATGGGCCGCAACTGCGAGCTACAACGTCGGCGACGTTGTCACGCGCGGGGGATCGTCCTTTGTGGCGATCAGCGGCAACAACAACCGCAACAGGCCGCCGGGCGCCGTCGGCTCGGCACCATTCTGGCGCTTGCTCGCCGCGCGTGGGGCAATCGGTCCGGCGGGTCCCACCGGTCCTGCCGGTCCCCAAGGACCGCAAGGTGTTGCAGGTGCCGTTGGGGCCGCAGGCCCGCAAGGGCCTGTCGGTCCGGAAGGCCCTCCGGGTCCCGCTGAAATCCTGTCTTATGTCGATGTATCCGGCACAGTCGGAACGGTTCCTGCGACTGAAGCAGGGATGGCGTTCCGCGGCCCTGTGGCAACTGTCAACCTGACAAGCAATGGCGGCATGTTGGCCAACGCTTCGGCAACGCTCGGCACGTCCGTCGTTCCGTCCACGGGGTCCGTCGTTGTCGCCATGTGCTACCAGTTCCAGCCGGGCGGCACGCTGACGATGATGAACGATGGCAATCTTGCCTTCCTTCGGATCAGCGCCGCGTCGGGCGGACGCCAGATGGTCTCGGCAACAGGTGTCGCGACAGGGCTTGCAGGCGGCACTTACCAAGTCGGCCTATGTTTGCGGAACACCCAGAACCAACCATTGGACAGCAATCTTAGGGTCAATGTGTCCGCGCTTGCTTTGCGTTGAACACGGCGCGTTGTTGGCGTTTTCGGTCATTTGCAAGGATCGCAAGATGTTCCGGGGAGATGCAGACTTGCGTTCGCAACCAAAGAGCGTTGATGGTGCACGGCATTTGCGAAGGGGTGCCTGATGATCCTTGAAACCTCGCCGAAAGCGGAAAGAATGGCATCCGCCCTGGATAAGCTGGCTGTGCTCGCGCGCTTGTCGATCTTGTGCGCGGGTTGGACAGTCGGCCTGCTCTCGCCCTCGTTCGCCGACCTCACCTTCCGGGGCGCCTGGCAGCCGACAGCAAATTATGCGCTAGATGATGTCGTGTTTCTAGGCGGGCACAGCTACCGCGCCAAGGCCAACAACACGGCCAAAAAGCCGGACAACCCCGCTCATTCCGCGCAGTGGGATCGCATCACCTCAGGCTTCAATTTCAGGGGCGTATGGGGCGGCAGCACGGTCTACAATGTGGGCGATGTTGTGACGCGCAACGGCAATGCCTTTGTTTCGATCAACGGTGTCGGCAATGTCAACAAGCCGCCACAGGGCGCAAACATCAACCAGTTCTGGCAGCCACTGGCCGTGCGTGGCGCGGCAGGACCGCAAGGGCCTGCCGGGCCGCAGGGTGTGGCAGGCGCGCAGGGCCTGGCCGGTCCCGCCGGACCGGCAGGTCCAGCTGGTCCCACCGGGCCTCAGGGGCCTGCCGGACCCGCGGGAAACGTGACCTTGACGCGTACGGTTGACTTCGGGGGGACACTGAGTTCGACGACGCTCGCCGAGAACACTGATATCTCGACCTTTACCGTCAATCTCACCGCGCCATCCACGGTGCATCTGACAGCGATTGCCGACATCACCTATTCCGGCTTGGGCGCGCGGCTGACAACCTGCGTTTTGAGGGCCTATTACAACCTGAACGACTGGGGCGCTGACGGACGCCACGAGATCATACCCAGCTCGGGCATCCAGCAGGACCAGCTTACCCTGACCAACATGATCACCCTGCCGGCCGGGCCGAAAACCTTTACGCTGTCCTGCTGGCGCAATTCGGGCACCGGCACCGTGACGATTGGCTATGTGCGCTATTCGGCGATCATCACGCGGAACTGAGCGGCGGACATCCAGCACCCTTGCAGGGCGGTGACACGCCGCCCTATCTTGGCTGCGAACGATTCACGTTTCGCGTGCGCCTCCGCGCCTCCGCGCACCACCCGGAAAGGAACCATCCGATGAAAGACCCCGTCGATCTGGCCATGAACCTGGTTCCCATGGTCGTCGAACAGACAAACCGCGGCGAACGCGCGTTCGACATCTTCTCGCGCCTCTTGAAGGAACGCATCATCTTCCTCACCGGCCCGGTGGAAGATGGAATGGCCTCGCTCATCTGCGCGCAGCTTCTTTTTCTCGAAGCAGAAAACCCGAAGAAAGAGATCAACCTCTATATCAACTCGCCTGGCGGCGTGGTGACGTCGGGCATGTCGATCTATGACACGATGCAGTTCATCAAGCCTCCGGTGGCCACGCTCTGCATGGGGCAGGCGGCCTCCATGGGATCGCTGCTGCTTGCGGCGGGCGCGCCGGGCATGCGTTTCGCGCTGCCGAACGCGCGGGTGATGGTGCACCAACCCTCCGCCGGAGCGCAGGGCCAGGTGACGGACATCCTCATCCAGGCCCGCGAGTTCGAAAACATGAAGCGCCGCCTGAACGAAATTTATGTCCACCACACCGGCAAAAGCTATGACGAGATCGAGGCGGCGCTGGAGCGTGACAACTTCATGACCGCCGATGTCGCCAAGGAATTCGGCCTCATCGACAAGGTCATCGCCTCGCGCGATGTGATCGAGCCGAAAGCCTGATTTTCAACCTTCCAACCGGAGCGCGGCGGTTTTCGAACCGCCGGTCCGAGATTTCCGGTGATTTTGTGGCATTTGCGCAGCGTTTTGGTGTGCCAAACGCCACTAGCCGACGGCAGGCTTAATGAATCATTGATTTTTCAGGCACTACCCTCAAAAACCAGATGACGGTTGTTTAGGTGTTTGCGTTCCATTGCTGCGGCGTTAGGTTGGCGTGGGAATCCGCACATGCGGTGACAGTTTGATGACGCACAGTTTGAAGGCGCATAGTCCGATGACGTTTTGTGCGGCGTCCGTTTGAAGACCGGGGCCATGAAGGCGCTGCGGCGCCAGGCCGGAAAGGAATGAAGCGATGAGCAAGATCAACAGCGGTTCGGGCGGAGACAGCAAGAACACGCTCTATTGCTCGTTTTGCGGCAAGAGCCAGCACGAGGTGCGCAAGCTGATCGCCGGGCCGACCGTGTTTATCTGTGATGAGTGCGTCGAACTCTGCATGGACATCATCCGCGAAGAGAACAAGTCATCGCTGATCAAGTCGGATGAAGGCGTGCCCTCGCCGCAGTCGATCATGTCGGTGCTGGATGATTACGTCATTGGCCAGAAGCACGCCAAACGCGTCATGTCGGTCGCGGTCCACAATCATTACAAGCGGCTGGCGCATGCGCAGAAAAACAACGACATCGAACTGGCGAAATCGAACATCCTGCTGATCGGGCCGACAGGTTCCGGCAAGACGCTGCTTGCGCAGACGCTCGCCCGCATCATCGACGTGCCCTTCACCATGGCCGACGCGACCACGCTGACAGAGGCAGGCTATGTCGGCGAGGATGTCGAGAACATCATCCTGAAGCTGCTTCAGGCCGCCGACTATAATGTGGATCGGGCGCAGCGCGGCATCGTCTATATCGACGAGGTCGACAAGATCTCCCGCAAGTCGGACAACCCGTCGATCACGCGCGACGTGTCGGGCGAAGGTGTCCAGCAGGCGCTTTTGAAGATCATGGAGGGCACGGTCGCCTCGGTGCCGCCGCAGGGCGGACGCAAGCATCCGCAACAGGAATTCCTGCAGGTCGACACGACCAACATCCTGTTCATCTGCGGCGGTGCTTTCGCCGGGCTGGAGCGGATCATCTCAGAGCGCGGTCGCAAGACGTCGATCGGCTTCGGGGCAACGGTCGAAGCGCCGGACGACAGGCGCACAGGCGAATTGTTCCGCCAGGTCGAGCCGGAGGACTTGCTGCGCTTCGGCCTCATCCCTGAATTTGTCGGCCGCCTGCCGATCCTGGCGACGCTGGAGGATCTGGACGAAGAAGCGCTGATCAAGATCCTGTCCGAGCCGAAGAACGCGCTTTGCAAGCAGTATCACCGCCTCTTCGACATGGAGAATGTCGAACTGACGTTCCATGAGGATGCGCTGCGCGCGATCGCCAAGAAGGCGATCGAGCGCAAGACCGGTGCGCGCGGCCTGCGTTCCATCATGGAGGGCATCCTGCTTGACACGATGTTTGAGTTGCCTTCGCTCGATGGCGTGCAGGAGGTCGTGATCTCGGCCGATGTCGTCAACGGCAAGTCGCGCCCGCTCTACATCTATGCCGAGCGCAAGGATGTGAAAGGCCCTGTGTCGGCCTGACAGGCCGGGACTGCTGTTTGCGTTCACGCGTTCGTGTCACCTGTGCCGCAAGTCCTATTGTGCGCTGCCGCAAGGCGTGCCTTGATTTCGGTGAGGCGGCTGTCCAACTAGTGCATGTAACTGGCGCGGATGGAGCGGTGCTGCTGGGCAAACCGGGGCGGGCACATGGCGCGGCAGAAGCCAGTCAGGAAAGGGACTTTGATGTCCGACAACAAGAAACTGCCGTCCGGCAAGGGCGGTGCAACCGGTGTCTATGCGGTTCTGCCGCTGCGCGACATCGTCGTCTTCCCCAACATGATCGTGCCGCTGTTTGTGGGCCGCGAGAAGTCGATCCGGGCGCTGGAAGCCGTCATGGCGGGCGAGCGCCAGATCCTGCTCGCCACGCAGCTTGACGCCGCCAACGATGACCCGACATCGGCCGACATCTACAGGATCGGCACGCTGGCGACGATCCTCCAGCTTCTGAAGCTGCCGGACGGCACGGTGAAAGTGCTGGTGGAAGGCTATGCGCGTGCGCGCATCACGTCATTCGGCGAGCGCGATGCCTTCATCGAGGCCGAAGCCGTGACGCTTGAGGATGACGCGGCCAACAAGGTCGAGACCGAAGCCTTGATGCGGTCGGTCGCCAAGGACTTTGAGAACTACGTCAAGCTGAACAAGAAGATTTCGCCCGAAACGGTTGCTGCCGTCGGCCAGATCGACGATGCCGCCAAGCTCGCCGACACGGTCGCGACGCATCTGGCCATCAAGATCGCCGACAAGCAGCAATTGCTGGAAATGACATCCGTGCGCGAGAGGCTTGAACGGGTGCTCGGCCTGATGGAGGGCGAGGTTTCCGTCCTTCAGGTGGAAAAGCGCATCCGCTCCCGTGTCAAACGGCAGATGGAGAAGACGCAGCGGGAATACTACCTCAACGAGCAGATGAAGGCGATCCAGAAGGAGTTGGGCGAGGGCGAGGACGGCCGCGACGAGGTGGCCGAACTTGAGCAGCGCATCGCCAAGACCAAGCTGTCCAAGGAAGCGCGCGACAAGGCCATGGCCGAAGTCAAGAAGCTGCGTTCCATGTCGCCGATGTCGGCGGAAGCAACCGTCGTGCGCAACTATCTCGACTGGATGCTGTCGATCCCGTGGGGCAAGCCGTCCCGCGTGAAAACCGATCTCGATTTCGCGCAGAAAGTGCTCGATGACGACCATTATGGCCTTGAGAAGGTCAAGGAACGCATCATCGAGCATCTGGCCGTGCAGGCGCGCTCAAAGAAGCTGAAAGGCCCGATCATCTGCCTTGTCGGCCCTCCCGGCGTGGGCAAGACGTCGCTTGGCAAATCGATCGCGAAGGCGACCGGCCGCGAGTTCGTCCGCATGGCGCTCGGCGGCGTGCGTGACGAGGCTGAAATCCGAGGCCACCGCCGCACTTATATCGGTTCGATGCCCGGAAAGGTCATCCAGTCGATGAAGAAGGCGAAGAAATCCAACCCGCTCTTCCTGCTCGACGAGATCGACAAGATGGGCATGGATTTCCGTGGCGACCCGTCATCGGCACTGCTCGAAGTGCTTGATCCGGAACAGAACGCCTCCTTCATGGACCATTATCTGGAGGTCGAGTATGATCTGTCGGACGTGATGTTCATCACGACGGCGAACACGCTCAACATTCCGGCCCCTCTGATGGACCGCATGGAGATCATCCGTCTTGCCGGTTACACGGAGGACGAGAAGGTCGAGATCGCCCGCACGCATCTGCTGCCGAAGGCGTTCAAGAACCATGCGCTGCAACCGAAGGAACTGGTGGTGACGGATGAGGCGCTGCGCGCCACGATCCGCCTTTACACCCGTGAGGCCGGGGTGCGGAATCTTGAGCGCGAACTGATGAGCCTTGCCCGCAAGGCCGTGACCCAGATCCTGAAAGCCAAATCCGGCAAGAAGGTTAAGGTGACGGAGGAAAACCTGCACGAGTTCCTCGGCGTGCCGCGCTATCGCTTCGGCCAGATCGACCTTGAAGATCAGGTCGGAATCGTGACGGGGCTTGCGTGGACGGAAGTCGGCGGCGACCTGCTGACAATCGAAGCGCTGATGATGCCCGGCAAGGGCCGCATGACGGTGACCGGCAACCTGCGTGATGTGATGAAGGAATCGATTTCGGCGGCGGCGTCCTATGCCCGCTCGCGCGCGGTGGATTTCGGCATCGAGCCGCCATTGTTTGACCGCAAGGACATCCATGTGCATGTGCCGGAAGGTGCGACGCCCAAGGACGGCCCGTCGGCCGGCATTGCCATGGTGACGGCGATGGTATCGGTCCTGACCGGCATTCCCGTCCGCAAGGATGTGGCGATGACGGGAGAGATCACGCTTCGCGGGCGCGTCCTGCCCATCGGTGGCCTGAAAGAGAAGCTGCTCGCCGCGCTGCGCGGCGGGATCAAGAAGGTGATGATCCCGCAGGACAACGCCAAAGATCTGGCTGACATTCCGGACAATGTGAAATCCGGTCTGGAGATCATTCCGGTCGCCGTGATGAGCGATGTGCTGAAACACGCGCTCATCCGCATGCCGGAACCGATCACCTGGACGCCGGAAATGGAAGCGGCAGCCGCAAGCGAACGCCTTCGTGCCGACGATGCGGCCAAGCTGGCGCATTGATGCCGGCTGACCGTCGACAACGAGAAGGCCCGGAGCGATCCGGGCCTTCTCGTTTGCAGGCGGCCATTTTTTCGTGACTTGAAATAAATCGTCAGCCTGTGCAACATTCGCCTCGCCGCCTGCGGGAGAGGGCGGCGCGGGAGGAATGATGATCAACAGACGCCATGCCTTGATCATGGGCGGCGCGGCCATTGGTGCGGCGCTGACAGGCCCTGTCGCCGCCGAGGCGAACGTTGACGCTCACGCTGACGCGGCACGGATAGTGCGCGACTGGTACAGGCTCACACTGCAACTGGTGCGCCACACGGCCACTTACACGCCGCCCGTGGCAAGCCGCGCTTTTGGCTATCTCGGCGTCATCGCTTGCGAGGCTTTTGCGGCGGGCAAGCCCGGTATGGTGTCGCTTGGCGGACAGTTGAACGGGTTCACGCCGCCGCCCGCGCGTCCCGATGGCGTGGATGATGCGGTGGTGCTGCATGCCGCGCTTGCCGCAGGCGTTGCGCATCTTTTCGCCAATACCGGCCCCACAGGCCAGCGCGTCCTCGCAACGGCAACACAACGCTGGCGCGAACGCGCCGTGCAAAACGTGTCGGCCGAAACCGTGGCGATGTCAGAGGTCTATGGTGCCGCCATAACCCGGCATGTGCTTGCCTGGGCGGCCTCAGATGGCGGCGAGACCGTCGCCAATATGGGCTTTCCGCTTGACTACACCCCTTCGGCTGAGCCCGGCGCCTGGGTGCCAACCAGCGTGATCCGCCAGCAGCAGGCACCCTTGTTGCCGGAATGGGGCAGGAACCGCCCTTTCGCGATGCGGACCGGCAATGCCTGCCCGTTGCCGCCGCCGCCCGCTTACAGCGAGGAGCCGGGCTCGGCATTCCATGCCGAGGCGATGGAGGTGTATGAGGCCACGAAGGCGCTGACCGACGAGCAGAAAGTCATAGCACGTTTCTGGTCTGACGATCCGATGCTGTCGCCGACGCCGCCCGGCCATTGGATAGCGATCATCCTTCAGATCGCGGAGCGCGACCAATTGCCCGCCGACCGGCTGATCGAGGTGCTGATGCGTGTTGGCGTTGCCATGGCGGATGCCTTTATCGGCAACTGGCACTCGAAATACCAATACAACTTGCTGCGTCCCGTGACTTACATCCGCAAGGTCATCGATCCGAATTGGACCCCGCTGCTCATCACGCCGCCTTTTCCCGAATATCCGTCGGGCCACTCCACCCAGTCGGGCGCGGCGGAAGCGGTGCTGACCGCGTTCTTCGGTAATGGTTTCGCGTTTGAAGACACAACCCACGTGAAGGACGGGCTCGCCGCGCGCCGTTTTGGGAGTTTCCACGAGGCCGCCGAGGAGGCAGGCATCTCGCGCCTCTTTGGCGGCATTCACTTCCGCTCGGCCATCGTTCTTGGCCTGGAGCAAGGCCGCTGCATCGGCGCGCATGCCGTGGCGCTGAAAGTCAGGGCGGTGTGATGGTGGCGCGTTTGGCTGTCGGTCTCTTGCTTGCTGCAAGCGCCGCATTCATTCCCGCCGCGGCATTGGCAACGGGCGTCAAGGCCATGCCCGAAGGCATTGCTGTGCCATCCTATGTTGAGGAAACCTCCAGTTCGGGAATCGCTACCTCATTTGATGGCGAGTGGCAGTATATGGTCGGCGGAGGTGCCGCCTCGTTTGATTGTTCGGGCGACGGCTACCCGGACCTGCTCTTGGCGGGCGGTGCGTCCAAGGCCGGGTTCTACGTCAACACTTCCGCACGCGGCGGGGCGTTGACATTCGAGAAGCGCGAAAGCGGCCTCGAACTCGACGCCGTGCTCGGCACTCATCCGTTTGACGCCGATGGCGACGGCATCACCGATGTGATGCTGCTGCGCTTCGGCGAGAACGTGCTGATGCGCGGCAGGGGCG
>JALOTE010000018.1 GCA_025458045.1 Rhizobiaceae bacterium | reverse complement strand
GGTGCCGCCATTGTAAGGCGCGTTCAAGGCAAACACATCGCCAGGCTTCATGTCGGGGTTGAGCTTGATGATGGTTTCCACCGAGCGGTCCATTGAGCCCAGATGCACCGGCATGTGCGGTGCATTGGCGACAAGCTGGCCTTCGGCATCGAACACGGCGCAGGAGAAATCGAGCCGCTCCTTCACATTGACCGAATGGGCCGTGTTTTGCAGGGTCACGCCCATCTGTTCGGCGATTGACATGAAGAGGTTGTTGAACACCTCAAGCAGGATCGGGTCCGCATGGGTGCCGAGCGCGCGGGCGCGCGCCTTTTCTTCCACGCGGCGGATCAAGACGTGGTTGCGGCGCGTGATTTCGGCGCGCCAGCCCGGCTCGATGACGATGGTCTGGTTCGGCTCGATGAGAAGCGCAGGGCCGTTCATGATTGCGCCGGGCCTCAGATCGCCGCGCGTAAACACCGCCGCATCATGCCATGCGCCTTCGGTGAACATGCGCGCGGAAGCGCCGGGTTCGGCCTCGTGCGGCATGGCGGCGACATCAGGTTCCAGCGCAGCGGGATCGCGGCTGTCCATCGCCTCGACGGAGAGGGATTCAACCACGATGTCCTTCGCCTCATAAATGAAGCCGAATTGCGCGCGGTGCGCGGCCTCGAATTCAGCCTTGGCCGCGGCCGGATCGAAGCCGGAGAAATCAACCGGCAATGTGGTGTCGGTTCCGGCATAGCGCAGCTGCAGGACCGGCCGCCACATGATGCCGCCCGCCGCGATGCCCTGGCTTTCCAGTTCCTGAAACACCGCCTTGCGCAGCCGTTCGCAGTGCAAGCGCAGTTCCGGCAAAGCGTCTGGCCCGAGTGTCTTCAGGATGGCTTGCTGGCGCGATGCGAATACGGCGGCAAGGCCGATCCCATAGGCTGACAAGAGCCCGGAATAAGGGTGGATCAGCACCGATGTCATGCCGAGCGCATCGGCCACCTTGCAGGCGTGCTGGCCGCCCGCGCCGCCGAAGCAGTTGAGCAGATATTCCGTCACATCATGGCCGCGTTGGACGGAGATCTTCTTGATGGCGTTGGCCATGTTTTCCACGGCAACCGTGATGAAGCCTTCGGCGACCTCTTCGGCAGACTTGCCGTCACCGATGTCGGCGGCGAGACGCTCGAATTTCGCGCGCACCACCGCATCATCCAGCGGTTCGTTCTGGCCGGGGCCGAAGATCGCGGGGAAAAATTCCGGTCGCAGCTTGCCGACCATCACATTGGCATCCGTGACGGCGAGCGGCCCGCCGCGGCGGTAGCAGGCGGGGCCGGGGTTTGCGCCCGCCGAATGCGGCCCGGCGCGGAAGCGCCCTTGATCGAAGGTCAGGATGGAGCCGCCTCCGGCCGCGACCGTGTGGATGCGCATCATCGGTGCGCGGATACGGACGCCCGCCACTTCCGTGTCGAAGGCGCGCTCATATTCGCCGTCACAATGGGCGACATCGGTGGAGGTTCCGCCCATGTCGAACCCGATGACCTTCCGGAATCCCGCCGCGCGCGCCGTCTCCACCATGCCGACGACGCCTCCCGCCGGTCCCGACAGGATCGCATCCTTGCCTTGGAACAGGCTCGCATCGGTGAGGCCGCCGGACGACATCATGAATTGCAGGCGGGGCTTCGCGCCGCGGCCGATCTCCCCGCTTGCGGGGGAGATGCCGCCGCTTGCGGCGGCAGGGAGGGGGGAGTTGCTCAAATCGCCCCCCTCCTGTCGGCTTGCGCCGACATCCTCCCCCTCAAGGGGGGAGGTGACATCGGAGACAATCCCCAGTTCCCCCGCCACCTGTTCGACATAGCGCCGCAGGATCGGCGAGAGATAGGCGTCCACCACCGTCGTGTCGCCGCGCCCGACCAGCTTGACGAGCGGAGAAACATGGGAGGACACGGAAATCTGTGTGAAGCCCATGCGGGCGGCCGCATTGGCGGCGATTTCCTCATGCTTGCGGTCCAGCCAGGAATGCATGAACACGATGGCGACGGCATTGATCCCGTCGGCCTTGGCCGCTGCCAGCGCGGTTTCGATCTCGTCGAGTTTGGGCATGACGAGCGGCGTGCCGTCGGCGGCGATGCGTTCATCGACCTCGACCACGCGCTCATAAAGCTGTTCGGGCTTGATGATTTCCTTGGCGAAAATGTCGGCGCGCGCCTGATAGGCGATGCGCAGGGCGTCGCGGAATCCCTTGGTGATCAGCAGCAGCGTGCGGTCGCCCTTGCGCTCCAGCAGCGCGTTTGTGGCAACGGTCGTGCCCATGCGCACGGTGCCGATGAGGCCGGGCGGCAAAGGTGCACCGGGCTTGACACCCAGCGCCTGGCGAATGCCTGCAACGGCCGCATCGCGATAGGCTTCCGGGTTTTCAGACAAAAGCTTGTGGGCCGTCAGCGTGCCATCGGGCGCGCGCGCCACGATGTCTGTGAAGGTGCCGCCGCGATCGATGAAGAAATCCCATTGTCCGGCCATGCCACACCTCGCTTCAAGGAGCGCGCCGCTGTCTGGCACGGCTGCCCAGCCACACGACAAAGCCGACCGCCACCGCAAAGGCAAGCGTCTCAAGCGACACGGCCTCGCCCAAGAGCCACGCCGAAAGGGCGATGGTCACGAAGGCCTGCAGCAATTGCACCTGCCCGATGCGGGCGATGCCGCCCATGGCAAGCCCGGCGTTCCATGCAAAGAAGCCGACATATTGCGAGAACATGCCGAGCCAGAACAGCGCCAGCCAAGGGGTCCAGCCGGCTTCAACCCAGCGCGCGGGTTCGGCCTGCCAAAGCGTGATCGCAAAGGATGCGGGCGCCACCAGCACCATCGCCCATGAGATGGTTTCCCATGCGGGCATGTGGCGGGCCAGGCGACCGAAAATCACATAGCCAAGCGAGGCGGCGATGGCGGCGGCCAGCAGCCAGAGATCGCCGGTCGAAAGCGTCAGCGAACGAGAGTCCCGCAAGGAAAACACGATCACCAGTGCCGCGCCGAGGCACGCGCAGACCCAGAACAGACGCGGCAGGCGCTCGCCCGCAAGCAGCGCTGCAAACAGCGCCGTCAGCAGCGGCAGGACGCCCAGCACCACGCCGCCATGCGAGGCGGGCACTGTTTGCAGCGCGATCGCCATCAGCAGAGGAAAGCCGAACACGGTGAAGAACCCGCCCGCCAGCAATTGCGGCACATGGGCGCGCGGCAGCCTGCGGCGCAGCAGCACCAAGACCAGCCCCGCGGCGCAGGCCGCCAGGGATGCGCGCCCGAATGTGACAAACGCCGGGTTGAACGTGGAAAGCGCCACCGCCGTGACCGGCAGGGTGGAACCGAAGATGGTGATTCCCACAAGGCCGAGACCATAGGCCAGCGCTGGCGAGCGCAACTCGGTGTTCTGGATGTCGGCCATGCACTCCCCCAAGCGCCAAGGCCTATAGCGCGGCCGCGGCGATTTTGCGCGCCCGGCCTTGCCACCATGACAAGGCAAAGGCGTCGGGCAGGCGCAGGCAAGAAAGCGGCTTTCATGCGTTGGGGTGCAATCCGGCCCCGCTTGACATTACAGGCGGAAATTCCTGCATGATTTTTGGCGGGCGCGTGCTAGAACCGCATCATGTCGATCTGGTCGCGATTTGCCGAACTGTTCTCGGATGCCGCTTCGGGCGCGTTTGCGTCTGTCATCGAGGCCGTTCGCACATTGTTTGAAGGCGATCCGCAGACGCGTCGCCGCGTGGCGTTTTCCATTGCCATGATCGCGCTGTCGGCGAAAATGGCGAAAGCCGATGGTGTTGTGACGCAGCCGGAAATCGCCGCATTTCACCGGATTTTCGAGATTCCCGCCGAAGATCGCGCACAGGTCGTGCGGCTTTACACGCTGGCGCAGCAGGATGTGGCGGGCTTCGAGGCCTATGCGTCCCAATTGGCGCGCCTGTGCGAAGCGGGAACGCACGATTGCCCGGTGCTTGAGGACATTCTTGACGGGCTGTTCCACATCGCGAAATCCGATGGTGTCGTGCATGAGCGCGAACTGCATTTTCTCGCGCAGGTCGCCGGTGTTTTCGGCATCAGCGACGGCCATTTCGACACGATCCTCGCCCGGCATATCGAAACCGGCCGACGCGACCCTTTCGCCGTGCTGGGCGTTGCGCCGGATACACCCATGCCCGACATCCGCAAGGCGTGGCTTCAACTGGTGCGCGACAACCATCCCGACACGGCGGTGGCGCGCGGCATGCCGGAGGAGTTCGTAGCGGTTGCCAATGCGCGGCTTGCAGCGATCAACGCGGCCTGGGACGCCATCGAAGGCGGCAAGCGCGCCGCATGAGCACACATTGAGCAAGCGTCTCGTCCCCGACCATCCCGGCGCGAAGGTGCGCCCGTCACCCAATTGCGGCGAACGCAAGGATGGCAAACGCCCGGACATGATCGTGCTGCACTACACAGGCATGGCAAGCGGTCCGTTGGCGGAAGATTGGCTGTGCAACATCGAGAGCGAAGTTTCGGCCCATTACATTGTCCATGAGGACGGGCGCATCGTGCAGATGGTTCCGGAAACAGCGCGGGCCTGGCATGCCGGGCAGTCGTTTTGGGCTGGCGAGACCGACATCAACTCGCGTTCGGTCGGCATCGAAATCGTCAATCCCGGCCATAAGGATGCAAACCCCGCCAACCCGCCCGCCCCGTTTGACGATGCACAGGTCTCTGCCGTGATCGATCTTTGCAAAGGCATCATGGCGCGCTGGACGATCACGCCGCAACGTGTGCTGGGACACTCCGATGTTGCGCCCGGCCGCAAGATCGATCCGGGAGAGTTGTTCCCGTGGGATCGGTTGGCGGCGGAGGGCATCGGTCACTGGGTCAGCCCCGCCCCATTGCGCGGCGGTCGCTTCTTTGCCCGCGGCGACGTTGGCCAGCCGGTCGAGGCGCTGCAATCCATGCTGGCGCTTTACGGCTACGGCATCGGCATCAATGGCCGTTATGGCGACCGGACGGAGACGGTGGTGAACGCGTTCCAGCGGCATTTCCGCCCCGCACGGATCGACGGGGTGGCTGACGCCTCGATGATCGAGACGTTGCACCGACTGCTTCAATCCCTGCCGCTGCGCGAGGCCGTCGCATGACGATCCGGCTGGCCACCTTCAATGTCGAGAACCTGCTTTCCCGGTTTGATTTCACCGGCTGGCGCAATGATTTGCAGAAAGACCGCGCACTTGCCCTGTTCGAGATCCGCGACGAGGCGACGTTCCAACGCCTTGAACAGGCGCGGATGGTTGCGACCGCCGATGATGTGCGCCAGCTTTCGGCACTCGCCATCGCCGACACCGAAGCTGACATCATCGCGCTTCAGGAGGTCGATGACGCCAAAGCGCTTGATGCCTTCGAGTTCGGTTACCTCTTCAAGATGATCGGCGCCGGCTATCGCGGCAAGGAAGTCAGCCATGGCAATGACACGCGGGGCATCGATGTTGGCGCGATGTTTCGGGAAGAAGCGGCGCTGGGTGACACGATCACGCTCACCGATGTCACCAGCCATGCCGATCTCACCTACGCCAAGGCGGGCCTGTTCAATGCGGAACTCGCGTCGCGTGGCGCCAAGCCTGACGACCGCGTGTTCAAGCGCGATTGTCTGCAACTGAAATACACCATTGGCGGGCGGCCTTTCACCCTGTTTGTCGTGCATTTCAAATCGATGGGCGGCTGGCGGGACGGCATGCCCGGCCGGGAATGGACAATGCCGATCCGCATGGCCGAAGCGAAGGCCGTGCGCCGCATCGTCGAGAACGCGTTCGGCGGCGAGGAGCGCGCCCGCAAGGCCAATTGGGCGATCTGCGGCGACTTCAACGACTACCGCGAGCGCATCGTTGTCGAAGGCGGGAAGCGCGGCGGTTTCACCTTCCGGGTCGAGCCGGAGGCGGTCTCATCGCTGAACGTGCTGGTGGATGACGGTTTTGCGGTGAATGTCGTGGAGCGGCTTCCCGCCTTGGAACGCTGGACGCTCTACCATGCGCGCGGTCCGCAGGAGCGTCATCTCTGCCAGTTGGACTACATCCTGCTCTCACCCAAACTTGCCCATGACAACCCGCAGGCCGTGCCGGACATCATCCGCGCCGGACAACCGTTCCGTGTCATTGCCCCCGAGGGGCAAATCATTGAACGATATCCGAGAATCGGCTGGGACAGGCCGAAGGCGAGCGATCATTGCCCGGTCGTCATCAGCCTTGTTGTACGATAGGACGCCGACATGCCCGCCCGCCGTTTTGCCATTCTGGATGTTTTCACGACCGAGCCTTTGAGCGGAAACCCGCTGGCGGTGGTGTTTGATTGCGATGGGCTGGATGCGGATGTGATGCAGCGCATCGCGGCCGAATTCAACCTGTCGGAGACGGTGTTCATCACCAAGCCGACGCAACCGCTTGCCGACCACAAGCTGCGCATTTTCACGCCGAAATATGAGATGGCGTTTGCCGGGCATCCAACTGTGGGGGCTGCCATCGCGCTCGCCGACGGCAATCCGCGCCAATATGTGCTGGAACTGAATTCCGGGCTGACGCCCGCCGCCGTCGCCGTGACGGATGGTGTCGCCTATGCCGAGATCGTCGCGCCGTCGCTGCCGGTCGAGCACAAGCTGGCGATCCACCCGGACCGCGCCGCCAAGGTGATCAACATCGAGCCGTTTGAGGTCGGCTTCAAACGCTATGGCGTTGCGGCCTTCGGTGTGGCCGAGCCCTATCTCTACATTCCGGCGGACGGGCTTGAAGTGATTGCGAAGGCGCGCCCGACCGGTGATCTGATGCGCGGCGGCTTTCCCTATCGCGGGCTTTACGCCTTCACGCGGCGTTCGGTGACGCGTGAAGCCTCGTTCCATGCGCGCTTCTTTGCGCCCGACATGGGCATCGCGGAGGACCCGGCGACGGGGTCGGCGGCTGTCGGTCTGGCGGCGGCGATCATGAAGTTTGACGCGCCGCCGCAGGACGGCCGCCATGCCTACATCATCGAGCAGGGCTTCGAGATGGGGCGGCCCTCGATGCTGCGGCTGGAGCTTGAAGTGATCAATTCCATGCTCCAGCGCGTCCGGCTTGGCGGCAATGCGGTCAAGGTTGGAGAGGGCACGCTGAACCTTTGATGGTCAGGCGTCCACCACAATGCCGCGCTCCTCGCCCGCGCGGACCAGCGCGCCGAGAAAATCCCGCGCGAAGGAACGATGCGGAAACAGGGTGAACGCCGTGTCGCTTTCGCGGTAAATCAGCGCGAAAACCACGTGATGCGCGGAGGCGACACCGGTGCCGGGCTTGAAGGCGCGGATGTCAAAATCAAGGGCAAACAGTTTCGCCAGCATCCATTCCACGTCCGGCCCTTGCGCCCGGATCGCGACGCGGCCATGGCTCTGGTCGATCACTGCACCACGGGAGACCGGGATCAGGCTTTTCAACTGCGGGATCATGTCGTCATGCGAGCAGGCGATGAAGGCGCGCTGCGGGCCGGTGCGGAAGCCGAACGCGCCGCCCTTGGCGCGCGTCGCGCCGATGGCGGTTGAAAGCAACGAATCGTCGACGGCAAAACAGGCGACCTCGGCCATTGTCCGCATCAGCTTCGACGTGAGCGTCACGCCGGGCGCACCGTCCATCCGGCCATGGCGGGCGTCGCGCCAGAGATCGCCGAACGGGTGCGCGGGAACAAGGGTCTCAGCCATGCATGCGGCTCCCGTCGGGGTCGATCATGTGCGGCGAAACAATCGCAACCGGCATGTGGATGCCGCGCAGCGGATCGGCAAGGAACGCATTCTGCCCGATGCGCTTGCGCCCGTCCCGCACCAGCGCCAGGCCGACATAGGCGTTGACGGCAGGCGAGAAGCAGGCGGCCGTCACATGGCCAAGGCTTTCCGCCGGTTCCTGCGGGGCGGCGTTCTCCACCACATGAGCGCCGCCGTTCAGCGCGCGGCCGTCGAGCGATTTCAGCCCGACAAGCTGCAACCGGCCATCACGGACCAAGCCTTCGCGATAGGCCATGGCCGAGCCGATGAACGGCTTTTTCTTCGACAGCATGCCGCCGAGACCAAGGTCGTCAGCGGTCGTGCGGCCGTCGATTTCCGCACCCGTGACATGGCCCTTTTCCACGCGCAGCGTGCCGAGCGCCTCAAGACCATAGGGCACAAGCCCCAGCGCCGCTCCGGCCGCCATCACCGCGTCCCAGACGCGTTGGGCATGGCCGGACGGCGCGTAGATTTCATACGCGCGCTCGCCCGAGAAGGACAGCCGCGCGACCATCACCTTCACACCCGCAATCACGCCATGGACGATTCCCATGTGGGGCAACGCGGCGTTGTCCACTGCGGCGCCGGTAACGCAGGTTGAAAGAATGTCGCGCGCCTTGGGCCCGGCCAGCGCCATGCCGCCCCAGTGGTCGGTCACGGATGTGACGACGCATCCGAGGTCGGGCCAGATGCAATCGAGGAAAAATTCCAGATGTTCCATCACCTTGCCGGCATTGGCGGTGGTGGTGGTGACGAGGAACTCGTCTTCGGCGAGCCGCCAGGCCGTGCCGTCATCGAACAACAGGCCGTCCTCGCGCAGCATGAGGCCGTAACGCGCCTTCATCACCGGCAGCGTGCTCATCATGTTGGTGTAAACGCGGTCGAGGAATTCGGCGGCGTCCGGCCCCTGCACCAGGATCTTGCCGAGCGTCGACACATCGACAAGGCCCGCTGCCTGCCGCACGGCTTTCGCCTCGCGGACATAGGCCTGCTCCAGCGTTTCGCCGGGCTTCAGATAGGCCATCGGCCGGTGCCACAGCCCCGCCGCATAGGTGTCGCCGCCATTGGCCGTATGCCAGTCCTGCATGGGGGTCAGCCGGTTGGGCATGATGTGGCCAAAGCGTTCCGCGGCGATCGACCCGAGCGACACGCCGGAGAACGGCGCGCGGAAGCGCGTCGTGCCGGTTTCACCGACCGTCTTGCCAAGCAGTTCCGCCATGCGGGCGATGCCCGCCACATTGGAAGTGCGGCCCTGATCGGTCGCCATGCCCAGCGTCGTGTAGCGCTTCAGGTGCTCGACAGCGATAAAGCCCTCCCGATGCGCGAGGTCGATGTCGGTGTCGGTCACGTCATGCTGGAAATCGATGAACGCCTTGTCGAGCGGCTTTTTTGGCCGGACCATCAGCACAGGCGCGGGGGCGGGCAGGCCCACGCCCGCAACCGCGCCGACGGTGCGCCATTCTGCGGGCAGCGCGGGCGGCATGAAGGCCTGCAGAGTGTCATCGAAACCCGGCTTTTGCCCTTGCTGCGCCGCCAATCCGATCAACGGGTTCCACCCGCCCGACATGCCAAGCGCATGAACGGCAAAGAGCTTCTCGGTTCCGGTGACATGGCACTCAGCATCAACCGGCGCGACATGCACGCCATTGAGCCCGGCGCTGCCGGTTGTGCCGACGACGGCATGGCCGGTGCGCAACTCGGCTTTCAGACGTATTGCGATTGCCCGCATTTCAGCGCTCACAGAACGGCGCAGATCAACAATCAGCACGCAGCGCGGGCCGAAAGCGGCCAGGGCCGCGGCGGCATGGTAGGCGCTGTCATTGTTGGTGAACATGCCGAAGGTCTCGCCCGGCGCGACGCCGAATTCGGCGGCCATGCGCAGCATCGAATTCGCCAGCATCACGCCCGGCCTGTCATTGCCGGGAAACACCAGCGGGCGTTCGGTCGCGCCGGTTGCCAGCACAACTGCGCCCGCGCGGATCACCCAATGGCGGTGGCGCGGTTCGCCAGGAAGGCTTTGGCGGTGCGACGCGACGTTTTCGATCGCGGCGAAAGTGTTGCCGTCATAATGGCCCCAAACCATCGTGCGCGGCAGGAGGCGCGCGTTGCCGGTCGCATCAAGCGCGGCCAGAAGCGCGTCGCGCTTTTCCGTCTCGCCGGTCCAGTTCATCCGCCCGCCAAACACGGGCGCGAGGTCGCAGACGATCACGCGCTTGCCTGCCTTCGCCGCATCCAGCGCCGCGGCGAGCCCGGCTCCGCCGCCGCCGATCACGAGCATGTCGCAAAATGCGTTGATCCGCTCGTAACGCGCCGGATCAGGCACGTCGCCCGCCGCGCCCAGCCCTGCCGCGCGGCGGATGAAATGTTCAAAAAAATGCCAGACCCGTGTCGAGCGGAACGGGCCGAAAAACGTCTTGTAGTAAAAGCCCGCGCCGAAGACCTTCGCGCCAAGCTGGTTGACCGCGCCCATGTCGAAGCCGAGCGACGGCCAGCGGTTCTGGCTTTCGGCGATGAGCCCGTCCTTCAGTTCCACCAGCGTTGCAGGCAGATTGGGCTCACGCACGCCGTTGTCGATCACTGTCACAAGTGCGTTCGGCTCCTCGATGCCTGCGCCCAGAAGCCCGCGCCGCCGGTGATATTTGAACGATCGGCCAAACAGACGAACCCCGTTCGCGGCCAGCGCGGAGGCGAGCGTGTCACCGGGATGGCCGGTGAACGCCTTGCCGTCAAAAGTGAAATGCAGCGTTTTGGAGCGGTCGATGCGGCCGCCTTGGCTGAGGCGCATCATGGCTTGCGCTCCAGCACGAATTGGCGCGCCAGCGCGACAGACACGATCTCATGCGTCACCGTGTTGCGCTCAACCACGAGATGCGCCCGGCAGCCGTGGTTGTGCAGCCAGAATTCGCGGTGGACGCCGCGCGTGTTGACGCGGTTGAAGACATGATCGTTCCAGACTGTCTGATCGACCGAGACCGGGTCGGGGCGCGTCCGGTTCGCGTCTCCCTGATAGGAGAACTCCACACCATCGCGCAGGCCGCAAAACGGGCAGGGGATCCGCATACTAGAACCTCAATGCCATTTGGGTGTCGGGCCCTGGCCCTTGTCGTCGATGGCATAAGCGCGCTGGAACCGGTCGAGCGTGAAAGGCGCCGACAGCCGGTGCGGCTCATCCTTGGCGATGGTGTGTGCGAAGCACAGCCCTGATCCGGGGATGGCCTTGAAGCCGCCGTAGCACCAGCCGGTGTTGAGATACATGCCGGGCAGCGGCCCCGCCGTGATGATGGGGGACCCATCCATCGACATGTCCATGATGCCGCCCCAGGAGCGCAGCAACCGCACGCGGGCCAGCCCCGGAAACAAGGTCACCATTTCGGCCATCACATCTTCGACGACGGGCAGATTGCCGCGCTGCGCCCAGGAATTGTAGCCGTCAATGTCACCGCCAAACAGGATCGAGCCCTTGTCGGTCTGCGAGAAATAGAGGTGCCCGCCGCCATAGGTCGCGACCGTGTGGATGACCGGCTTCAGGCTTTCGGTGACAAAGGCTTGCAACACATGGCTTTCGATGGGCAGGCGGTCGATACCGGCCCGCCGCATCACCTCCGAGGTGGAACCCGCCACCGCCACGGCGACCTTGCTGGCGCGGATCTCGCCGCGCGTGGTGCGCACGCCCGCGACGCGGTCTCCATCCTTGATGAATTCCAGCACTTCGGCGTTCTCGATCAGATCGACGCCCAGCCGGTCGGCGGCGCGCGCATAGCCCCAAGCAACGGCATCATGGCGGGCGACGCCCGCGGATTTCTGCATGAAGCCGCCATGGATCGGGAAGCGGGCAGTCGGGCTCATGTCGATGCCAGGGAGCGCCCGGGCGACATCCGCACGGGTGTAGAGTTCGGCGTCGATCCCGTTCAGCCGCATCGCATTGCCGCGCCGCGCAAACTGGTCAAGCTGGGCCGGATGATGGGCGATGTTCAAGACGCCGCGTTGCGAGAACATCACATTGTAGTTCAGTTCCTGCGACAGGCCCTCCCAGAGGTCCATGCTGAGCTCATAGAAATGCTGGTTTTCCGGCAGCAGGTAATTGGAGCGGATGGCCTGCGTGTTGCGCCCCACATTGCCCTGGCCGAGCACGCCTTTGTCCACAACCGCGACATTGCGGATGCCAAACTCCTTGGCGAGGTAATAGGCGGTGGACAGCCCGTGGCCGCCTCCGCCGACGATCACCACCTCATAGGCGGGTTTGGGCTCCGGCTTGCGCCACGCCTCCTTCCAGCCGGTGTTGCCGGTGAAGGCATGTTTGAGCAGTTGCCAAGCGGAATATTCAGCCATGGTGGGCGAAGCGTTCCATCATTGCGTGTGAAGCGGCGCGACATAAGCACGCCTCTTTCAGGGCTTCAATGCGCTGCGATTGCCTTTCACAGGCCCGCACGCCAAGAGTTTTCTCCATGATCGCTGTGGCTCGAATCGATTGGCGCATTGTGAAAGTCCGGCTCGCCGCGTTTTTCGTGGTGTTCGCCTTGGTCTGCGCGTGGTGGTCGGCCCAAGCGCAGGCGCCGGGCGCCAACCCCGAAGACGTCGTCATCACCCGCATCACAGACCAGTTGAAGGCGCTGACCGCTCTTGGAGACCGGATCGGCGCAATCGCGCAGGATGACCAAAAGCTTCTGCAGGCGCGCATTGATGCCGAGGCGGCATCGCGCGAACTGATCAACGCCTCCGTCGCGTTCCGGCCCATCATGGCCGACATCAACGCCAGGCTGGATGCAGCCAGGGTGACTGTTCCCGAAGGAGAGCCGCTGCCGGACGCGGTACAGGCACAGATCAACCTTCTAAACACGCGAAAGGCGGCCATCAACGCCGCGCTTGTGTCGGCGGAAGACGGCACTGTCGTCGCCTCCAGCGTGATCGAGCGTGTGGGCCAGATGCGGCGGGATCTGTTCACGTCGACCCTGTCCCAGCGTGTGTCGATCCGCCCGGTTTTCACTCAGGCGGTGTGGCAGGAAGTGAGAGCCGAGTTTTTCGACCTGACGCGGCGTGTCACGTCTTGGGCGACATTCACGCTGCGCTTCAAGGCGGCAAGCATGGTGTGGGCGCTGATGCTCGCCCTGTCCGCTGCTTTGGCCTTCGCCATTGTCAGCCGCCGGTTTTTTGCACCGGCCCTGATCGAGCGCCACGGCGGTGACAACCCGTCCTATCTGCTGCGCGTGCTGTCGGCCACCGCGTCATCCCTGCTGCCGACAGCGGCGCTGGCGGTGTTCCTGATCGGGCTGATCGTGCTGTTCACCTCGTTCCAGTTGCTCCGGCCTGACATCACGGACCTGCTGGCCGCGCTGTTCGGGGTGGTCCTGCTCGTCTTCTTCATCCAGCGCCTTGCGCGTGCCGTGTTGCGGCCGTCGGCGCCGGCATGGCGGCTGGTCTCCGTCAGACAAGCCGTCGCCGCACCGCTCATCTGGCTGATCACGGCGCTTGGGGTTGTCACCGGGCTCGACCTGTTTCTGGAGGCGGTGTCCAATGTCCTGGACGCGCCGTTTTCGCTCACTATCGGCCGCAGCGTGTTGTTTGTCGTGCTGAACAGCGCATTGCTGATTGCGCTGGCCTTTGTGCGGCCTTTCCAGACGCCGGAAGGTTCAGCCCTTGGCTGGCCGAAAGCGCTGAAAGGGCTGCTGCTGGCTGTCGGCCTTGTTCCGCTTGCCGCTGTCGGGCTTGGCTATGCGGGCTTCGCGCGTTTCGCCACGCAGCAAGTGGTGATCACCAGCGCCATCATCGTCGCCATGTCGATCGGCTTCATGACGGCGCGTGCGCTGGGGCAGGAAAACGCGCTGCGGCAGACGAATTTCGGCCATATGGTGCAGACGCGTTTCGCCCTGTCCGATGCCCGGCTGGATTCGCTGGCGCTTGTCGCCAGCCTCGCCACCTACGCGATTGTCGCCATCTTCGGCGTTCCGCTCATCTTGATGCAGTGGGGGTTCCAACTCGCCGACATCATTCTGGCGACGACGCGCTTCATGACCGACATCCGCATCGGCTCGGTGTCGATCTCGATCACGTCGATCCTGATCGGGATCGTGATCTTCCTGATCGGTTACTTCCTGTCGCGGCGCTTCGAGGGCTGGCTGGACCAGAACGTGCTGGCGCGCAGCCGGATAGACCGTGGCGCGCGCGCCTCCATCCGCACCGCGGTCGGCTATGCCGGCATCGCGATCGCCGTGCTTGTCGGCGTCTCGGTCGCCGGCATTGACCTGTCGAGTTTCGCGCTTGTCGCCGGTGCCTTGTCTCTCGGCATCGGTTTCGGATTGCAGAACATCGTCTCGAACTTCGTCTCCGGCCTCATCCTGCTTGCCGAACGCCCGTTCAAGGAAGGCGACTGGATCGAGGCCGCTGGAATAAACGGCATTGTCAAGAAAGTCTCGGTGCGCGCGACCGAAATCGAAACCTTCCAGAAGCAATCCGTCATCCTTCCGAATTCCAACCTGATCAACCAGGCCGTCGGCAACTGGACGCACCGCAACACCTTGGCGCGCGTCGATATTGCGGTGGGCGTCAGCTATGGCGCCGATGTCATCCGCGTGCAGGAGATCCTTCGCGCTGTCGCGCTTGATCACCCCAAGGCGCTCAAGACGCCTGCGCCCTTCGTCATGTTCAAGAGCTTCGGCGCGGAGCGTCTGGAATTCGAGCTGCGCTTCCATATCGCCGACCTCTTCGAACAGGTTGGTGTGCAGACAGACGTGCGCTTCGAAATCATCCGGCGGTTCAGGGCCGAGGGGGTCGACACGCGTTTCATGCCGGAAGAGACCCCGCTTGGCGGGTTGAACGAAAATGCCGGAGTTCCGACCGATCATGCCGGAGCTGCCATTGGCGTTCAGCCACCTGACCCCACAGCTGCGATCCGGCCGGTTCCTGCGGCAAAAGCTGAACCCTTGCCGAAACGCGGCAAGAGCTGAACCCTTGCCGAAACGCGGCAAAAGCTGAACATGGCATTCAGCGCCCGTTCAGGGAGACATGCTAGAAACCTCACCAGCGTCGGCAAAGTGCCGGCACCCAGCGAAGGGACGGCCTTCGGCAAAAAGACGAAGGCCTTACGTTCAAGGAGACAGAAATGAACACAACGCTCAAAGCCATCCTCGTCCTTGGCAGCTTTGCTGCGCTGACGGCATCCGCCCATGCTGCAACGCTGGTCAATCTCGGTGACGCGCCCGTGACGATCGTTGTCACGGAAGACGGCCAGAGAAACGAAGTGACGGCAGCGCCCGCCGAAACCGTGCAGTTCTGCATGGCGGGCTGCTTCGTCACGCTGCCGAGCGGCGAACGCCAGGCATTGACCGGAACCGAAACGCTGGAAATCACCGGTGCCAATGTGCTGATCAAGTGATCGGCTGCCGCGTTGTGCCGATCAAGCGATTGGTCCGGCGCATGCAGGTTGAAGTGAAAGGGGGAGGCCGCGCCGCCCCCTTTTTCGCGTCATGGGGCGGCGCACATCCGTCATGTCCGATTTCCGGACAGTTTGACGGCGGCGAGCATTGAATTCCGGCGGATCGCTAAAATCCGAAGCGTTCCGGCAACGGAAATTAGAGCTTTCTTTACTATTGCGGCAGGCAGACACACCGGGGCCGCCCGCGCCATGCGCTATCTGCCGTTCATCCTGTTCACCGTCCTGACCAACGCCGCAGCACAGATCATGCTCAAACAGGGCATGACCAATCTGTCAGCGGTGACTTTCGGCGCGCTGTCCTTCACGCCCGACACGCTTGTGGGCAAGGTTGGCATGGCTCTTCTCAACCCGTGGGTGATCGCAGGGCTGACCACCTTCGTCATCTCGATGGCGTCGCACATGTATGTGCTGTCCAAGGTCGAACTCTCGTTTGCCTACCCCTTTCTCAGCCTCGCCTATGTGCTGGTCGCGATTGCGGCCTGGAGCTTCTTCGGTGAAGACCTGAACGCCTACCGGATCGCCGGGATCGGCCTCATCTGCGCCGGAACCGTACTGATCGCGCAGGGCGGTGCGGGCCGCCTGCACGGCGAGACCGCCGCCGCTAAGCCTGCTCCTTCCATCATGATTGCCAAACTCAGCGAGTGACACCGATGAAACACATCATTTTCGGCGGCGACGGTTTTGTCGGCCGCCACCTGGCGAAAGACCTGTTGGCGCGCGGCGAGGAAGTCGTTGTGGCGGACATCGTCAAGTCGCCGCTCGGCCATTACGGAAAGGCGCGCTTCATAGCCTGCGATGTCACGGATGCGGCTTCTGTTGCCGGCGTCCCCATCGGGGCCGATGACATCGTCTATAACATGGCGGCCAAGATGCTGTCGCCCCTGCAGAAGCGGGCTGACCGCTACGCTTTCTTCCATCCTGTCAACGCCTATGGTGCGGGCAACATCATGGCCGCGACGGCGGCGGCCGGCGCATCCAAACTCGTCCAGTTCACGACGGACATGGTCTATGGCCATACGGTTGTTTCCCCTCAGACCGAGGATCACCCGATTGCGCCGCTCGGTGAATATGGGGAATCAAAGGCGGTCGCCGAACGGTTCGCCGCCGAATGGCGCAAGTGTGGCCTCGACATCTCGATCTTCCGTCCGCGCCTCATCATCGGACCGGGCCGCCTCGGCATTCTCGCCAAGCTGTTCAAGCTGGTCGATCTCAACCTGCCGGTCCCGATGATCGGCTCGGGCCGCGCGCCTTATCAGTTCATTTCGGTCTATGATTGCGCGGAAGCCGCGCGGCTGGCCGGTGAGAAGGGCTGCCCCAACATGGCGTTCAACCTCGGTTCGGCCAATCCGCCAAGCGTGCGCCAATTGCTGGGCGGGCTGATCAAGGCCGCCGGCTCGAAATCCGTGCTGGTGCCGACACCGGGTTTTGCGGTCAAGGCGACTTTGGGTTTCTTCGATTGGCTGAACCTGCCGATCATGGACCCTGAGCAATATCTGATCGCCGACGAGCATTGCGTGCGGGAGACCGGGGCCTGCCAGCGCGCGCTCGGCTGGCAGCCGCGCCACAATGACATCGACATGTTGAACGCAGCCTATCGCGAATACCGCGCCGGGCTTTCGACCGCCTTGGGCGGCCATCATGTTCCTGCGGAGTGACCTCGATGACGCTTGAAGCCGACACACTCGACAGGCCATTGCCTGCCCCGGAACGCAAGGCAATTGATGCGCCCTCCATCTCAGGCGGTCACGGCCTGGCCCGCCCGCATCTGCTCGGCGTGGAGGACGCAAAGGCCATGGCGCTGCCCGCCATGCGCGAGACATTCGCCGTCCACATCAATCCCGGCCAGTTGCATTTCATGAAGCTGCTTGGCTTCGACAAGATCAAGGTCGAGCGCGCCGAAGGCATGCACTATGTCGACCAGAACGGCCGCAGGATCCTCGATTTCTTCGGCGGTTTCGGCTCGCTGGCCTTCGGGCACAACCATCCGCGGCTCATCGCCGCGCGCAAGCGCTTCCAGGATGAGCAGCGCCACGAGATCGCCATCGCCTTCATGTCGCAATATGCCGCGGCGTTGGCCAAAAACCTCGCGACCATTTCCCCGGGCGACCTCGACATGGTGTTTCTCGGCTCGTCGGGCTCCGAGGCGATGGAAGCGGCGGTGAAGCTCGCCGAACGCGCCGCGCCCGCCGGCCGCAAGACGATTGCCTATGCTGAGAACTCGTTCCACGGCAAAACCAAGGGTGTGCTCGCCGTCACGGATGGCGCGCTTTACCGCGCGGATTTCGCCGTCACCGGCAACACGGTGCGCATCCCGTTCGGGGACATCGCTGCCGTCGAGGGCCTGTTCAAGGCGCGGCCGGATGTGGGCGTTATCGTGCTGGAAACGGTGCAGGGCGGTGGCGGCATCATCACCGCGCCAACCGAATATTGGCAGAAGCTGCGTGCGCTGTGCAACGCGCACGGCGTCATCTGGGTCGCTGACGAGGTGCAATGCGGCTATGGCCGGACCGGGCGTTTTTACGCCTTCGAGCATCATGGCGTGGTGCCCGACATCACGGCGCTGGCCAAATCGCTGGGCGGCGGCAAGGCGGCGGTCGGCGCGATGATCGCCAGCCGCAAACTCTACATGCAAGCCTATGGCACGCCGAAAACGGCGATGATCCATGCGCAGGCGACCTTTGGCGGCATGGGCGAAGCCTGCGTGACAGCCATCGAAGCGCTGAACACGCTCTATGATGACGCGCTCATCGACAACGCCGCCGACACGGGCGCCTATCTCATCGACCGGCTGGACGCGCTGAAAGCCAAGCACCCGACCTTGCTGAAGGATGTGCGCGGGCAAGGATTCATGGTGGGTCTGGAGTTCCATGATCTGTCGCAGACGCTTCCTGCCATGCTGCGGCCGGTCGTCGCCATGCTGGATGACAAGCTGAAGGGCTCGCTTCCGGGCTTCATTGGCAGCCATCTGCTCGCCGACCATGGCGTGCTCGTCGCATTCACCGAGTACAACCGCAACGTCATCCGGCTGGAGCCGCCGCTCATTTGCACGCGCGTCGATGTGGACCAGTTCATCGCTGCGCTGGACGAGGTGATGGGCCGCGGGGTCAGCCGGATCGTCGCGGATTTCGTCAAGCGGCAGGTGCGGGCATGAAAGACGCTCCGGCGACAGGGTTGGCGCAGCCAGCCCCGATTGCCGTTTCGTCGGCTGATTGGCCGCGCATCATCGCGTCGGGGTCGGCGCGCGGCATCCTTGCCGGATGGGCGGTGGTGGCACCGGTTGCCGGGCCGTTCTTGGTCTTTGCCTTCCTGTTTGCCGTGCTCGGCTACGAGTACCTCAAGCCGCAATTCAACTGGGACATGATCGCCTATCTCGCTTCGGCGATGGATGAGGCCGGGGTTCCGTTCTTTGAAGTCCACGCCACGGTTTACGAGGCGATCCGCGCCGTCGCGCCGGCCGGAGATTTCACCGCGTTGACCACGGGCGACGCCTATCGCCTGCGCCAGTTTGAAGACTCCGCCGCGCTGCAATCCATGCTGCCCATGTATGAGGTGAAATGGCTCTATGTGGCGCTGCTCGGGATCGCGTTGCCGCTGTTTGGCGTCGCGCATGCCGCGCTTGCCATCAACAGTCTCGCCGCGCTGCTATTTGGCGCGTCGCTCTGGGCGTGGATGTCGCGTCATCGGCTTCAGCGGTTTGCGCCCGTCCTCCTCGGCGTGTTCATCGCGCTGAACGGGCCCGACCTCATGCGCGGCATGGGGCCGGATTTCGTGACCCTCGCCCTGCTCACTTCCGGGCTGATGATGTGGGACCGCGGCCGGACCTATGCCGCCATGGTTCCATTGACGCTCGCCGTGCTGGCCCGGCCCGACAGTGCCATCTTCATCGGCGGGTTTGTGATCCTGCTTGTGGCGCTCAGGGACCGGGATTCGTTGAAAGCCGGACTGTTGCTTGCGCTGGCGGCAGGCGCCTATGTGTTTGCCACAAGCGCGGCGCATCATATCGGTTGGTGGCCGCATTTCTGGTTTTCCACCGTCCGCATCCAGGACAGCCTCGCCGGTTTTGCCCCGGAATTCTCCGTTCCGGTTTATCTTTACGCTGTCGCACACAATGCGATGCGCACGGTGACGGAGTCCGTTTGGGCCGGTTGGTGGGCACTGGGGTTTGTCGCGATCCTTTGGGGCGCGGCACGGCAGAGCCGCGATCACGCCTACGACAGCCGGCTGATCCTGCTTGCGGCCGCTGTCATCGGCACGCTCGGCAAGTTCCTCCTGTTTCCGCTGCCCGATGACCGGCTCTACACACCGTTGCTCATTCCGGCTTTCATCATCGGGTTGGCGTGGCTTGCAGGGCAGGCCGGCATGGTCACACGGCGCGAACGCACGCAACGTTGAGCCATGCCGCAAGGCATCCCGCGTTGGCTTGAAAAGGCGACAACGCCCGCTTCAGGCCATCTCCGCCATGGCGACGGCGAGGCCGACGCCGGCTGCCGAAAGCCCCGCCGCCAGCATCCAGCGCGAATGAGCTTCCTCGTTGATCGTGAACATGTTCATCGCGAAAAGGTGCCGCTGCGGCGCGTCGCGCGGGGCAGGCCTGGGTGCCCGCATGAAGTATTCGTCATCGAACCACTGCCAGTCATCGGCCCAGGTCCAGCAGCCATGGCGCTGGTAGGTTGCGGCCACGGCGTCGCAAAATGGCTTGTCCACGCTGAGGCGCACCGGCTTTTCCGGCTTCGTCTGGAAATAGCGGCGCGCCAAAGGCAGCGAGCGTTCGGTGCCGTAGTTCGATATCCACAATGCGAAGCCGATCTCGCCTTGCAGGCGCTCCAGCACGCGGAACATCTGGATATGGTCTTCATGGCCATATTCGCCCCACGGATTGTGGGTGAACACGTTCATGTCAGCGCGCAGGAGCGGGCGCAGGGCGGCTTCAAGCGCAAAGGCGTTCTCGCGGTAGCGGTCGGCGACGCTTGCATCCGCCGCTCGGGGTGTCACGCCCGGAAGCATGCCGCTGATCTGGCGCACGCGGCGCTTCAATTCGCGCAGGCTGCTGGTGGTGCCGCGGAAGCCAATGCCGAGTTCCGTGATGACGGGATTGGCCCAGTCCGCCTGGCCGTAACTCCCGGATTCAGGCAGGCCGAGGCTTTCAATCGGACGTGGAAACTCACGGAGCGCCGCCGCCCTCGCGGCACCAAGCGCGGGCTGCGCCCAGAAATCCTGAAAGGCGACGATCACGCGGTCCACGTCGCGCAGGATGGAGCCGAACCACAAGACCTCATCATCAGGGTGGCAGACCACCAACAGCGAGTTGCGCAAGAAGGGCGGACGGCTCGTGTTCACGAGGCCCCTCCCTTGCGCATCCTGTCCCGCACGTCGCGCGCCAGAAGCGCCGCGCGGCCTGTCAGGCTGGAGGCTGTCTCGATTTCGGCCATCGGCGTCGGGCAGGTCCCGAAGTCCATCTTGAAGGCCTCGTCGCCGATGGTGAAATCGAAGACAGTGCCGCCTGCCTCGATCCAGTCGCGGATGGCGAAATCATAGAGGACAAGGCCGGGCGACAACGCACCGAAGCGGGCATAGTCACAGCCGATCAGCAGATAGTGGTAGCGCCCGGCATGGCAGACACCGAACACCACGCCCGCCACGTCGCCATCAATCGTGAGCCGGTAGGTTCGGGCAAAGCCCAGCGCGGCGCCATCCTGCGCGATTGCGGCATAGAAGGCGGCGATCTCGGGCCGGGCGATCATGTCACCGGCGAAGCGCCCCTCGCGCAGGCGCGCCAGCGCGCGCACCGCCGACGCGGCCTCAGCGGGATCATCAATCCGCGCCAGCCGCGCCTCCGGCATGGCAGCGACCTTGCGCACGCGCCGGGCCAGATATTTGTCGAACGACGCCGTCAACGCGCACTCGCGCCATTCGGAGAAGCTTGGCGCCAGAGCGGTCGCGTGGGCTGAAAAGCCGGCGGCGCGCGGCGTCGTGGCGGCAAAGGCTGCCAGCGCCGCGGCATGGTCGGGCCGGATGTTGCGGATGCGCAGCACGTCATGGGCAGGCAATGCGGCCCGCAAGGCGCGCCAGTCAGGCTCATGGCCTTGCACCACGACCGGCGCGCAGTAATCGCTGATGCCGAGATCGCAGAGTTCGGCGAGCCGCACGCCGCCCGCCTGCCGCATCGTCATGGGAATGAGCGCAAGCAACCGGCCGCGGTCGTCACGTTCGGTCAGCGCCAGCATTTTCGCGCCACGGGCCGGCGCGGCATGACGCTGGAACAGGCTCAACCACAATGGATGCTGGAAGGCGGTCGCGCCGCTTTGCGCAAACAAGTCATGATATTCGGCGGATGCGAATTCATAGTCGGGCTCGAAGGCGTGAAAACGCACATCCGGCCCGGCCTTGTTGACGAAACCCTGTTGCGATGCCCCTTGCATGGCGGCGACAATGCCATGCCACGGATTTCAACAGGTTAAGCCCATGGCCCCATCCAGTCTCAGCGTTAACGGAGCCTTGCGGGCGCTCGCGGCCGCACCACGCGTCGCGGCTCCTTGGGGCCATGTCGCAAACGGGCTTTGGCATTCTGAACGCGGCATTTATCGTGCCAAAGGCCGTGTTTGGCCGGATTCTGCTTGAGGAGACGCTGCCGATGAAAAGCCATGCGCGTGCGGTCGTGATCGGAGGCGGCGTCGTCGGCGTCTCGACGCTCTATCATCTGGCCAAAAAGGGTTGGTCCGACGTGGTGCTCATCGAGCGCAAAGAGCTGACGTCCGGCTCCACTTGGCATGCCGCCGGTCTGCTGCCTTTGTTCAATCTTAGCTATTCGGTCGGGCAGATCCACAAATATTCCGTGCGCTTCTATCAGGAGTTGCAGCGCGAAACCGGCATGAATGTCGGCTTCACCAATTGCACCAATATCCGCCTTGCCCGCACCAAGGACCGCTGGGACGAGTTCATGTACTACAAGGGCATTGCCGACACGCTGGACGTTCCGGTCAACATCCTGACGCCCGAACAGGTCAAAGAGATCTGGCCGCTGTGCGAGACGGACGGAATCCTCGGCGCGATCCAGCATCCGGATGACGGCTACATCCAGCCGGCCGACCTGACACAAGCCTTGGCCAAAGGGGCGCGTGACCGTGGTGCGACGATCTACCGGAACACCACAGTGACCGCGATTGCGCAGAACGCCAATGGCGAATGGGTTGTCTCAACAGACAAGGGCGACATCACCTGCGAGCATGTCGTGTCCTGCACGGGCAATTTCGCGCGGCGCACCGGCGCGATGATCGGGCTCAACATTCCGGTCATCCCGGTCGAGCATCAATACATCGTCACCGAGCCGCATCCGGAGATCGTGGCGCGCAAGAAGGCCGGGCTGCCGGAGATGGGCGTGCTGCGCGAAAGCGATTCCAGCTGGTACATGCGCGAGGAAAATGGCGGCCTGCTGCTTGGGCCGTACGAGAAGGGCGCACCCGTCTGCTATGTCGACGGCCCGTCGGACGACAGCGAGTACGAGCTTTTCCAGGAAGATCTTGAACGGCTGATGCCGCATATCGAGACCGCCATCGCGCGGGTTCCGGCGTTCGGAGAAGTCGGCATCAAGAAGGTTTACAATGGCGCGATCGCCTACACGCCGGACGGGTCGCCGATCATCGGACCGGCACCCGGCTTCAGGAATTTCTGGCTGAACGAAGGCCATTCCTTTGGCGTGACAGCCGCCGGCGGGGCCGGCTGGCAATTGGCCGAATGGATCGTAGACGGCGAGCCGACCGTCGACATGATGGGCGTCGATCCGCGCCGCTTCGGGCCTTATGCCACCGAAGGCTACCTCAAGGAAAAGAACGAGGAAGCCTATGCCAATGTCTTCACCATGCATTACCCGGATGAGGAGCGCGCGGCGGCGCGGCCCTTGAAAACCACGCCCTGTTACAGCCGCATGAAGGCGCTGGGTGCCGTGTTCGGCTCGGTCTATGGCTGGGAGCGGCCGAACTGGTTTGCGCCCTCAAGCTATGAAGTCCCGGCGCATGAACTGGGGGTCGGCGCTGACGTGCTGACCAACCATAACCATGCAGCGCCCTTGGAGGATGGCCGCATTGTCGAGCGCTGGTCGTTCCGCCGCTCCAACTATTTCGAGCATGTCGGCAATGAGGTGATGAACACCACGCGCAATGTCGGGCTTCAGGACATGAGCGCGTTTGCCAAGATGGAAGTTTCCGGGCCGGGCGCGCGCGCATGGCTCAATTCCATCCTCGCCAATGCGCTGCCGAAAACGCGCGGTCGCATCGCGCTTTGCCATTTGCTGACGGCGCAAGGCGGCGTCAAAAGCGAGTTCACCGTCTATGAGTGGAAACCGGGGCGTTTCTATCTTGTCTCCGCCGGTGCCTATGAGGCGCATGACCATGACGTGCTGGCGAAGCTTGCGCCAACGGACGGCTCGGTGACGCTGAACGCCATCACCCAGATGCATGGTGTGCTGGTGCTGGCGGGACCGCGTGCGCGTGATGTCTTGAAGAAGCTCACCCGCACGCCGCTCGACAACAAGAGCTTCCCTTGGCTTTCCGGCAAGGAGATCGCCATCGGCACCGCAACCGCGCATGCGCTGCGCGTCAATTTCGTCGGCGAACTCGGCTGGGAATTCCACCATCCCATCGAGCAGCAAAATGCGCTGTTCGACATGCTGATGGAGGCGGGCGCTGAATTCGGCATCAAGCCGTTCGGCATCCGTGCCATGACGGCGATGGCGATAGAAAAGAGCTACCGTCTCATCCCGCGCGAATTGTCGATCGAGTATTCGGCGTGGGAAAGCGGGCTCGACCGTTTCGTGCGCCTCGACAAGGGCGAGTTCATCGGGCGCGAGGCGTTGGTCGCGCAGAAGGAAAAGGGCCTTAACTGGAACTTCGTCACGATGGAGGTCCATGGCGTGACGGATGCGGATGCGCGCGGCAATGAGCCGATCCATGATGCCGATGGCGTTCTGGTTGGCCGTGCGACCCATGGCGGCTATGGCTGGCGGTGCGGCAAGAGCCTTGCCTTGGCGATGGTGAAGCCGGGGGTCGCGGCCGTGGGGACCAAGCTCTCGATCCGCATTCTTGGCAAGGACCATGATGCGACAGTGATCGGCGAGAGCCCGTTTGACCCGGAGAATGCGGCGCTGAGAGCGTAAGTCAAGCCCGGTCTGTGTCCTCAAGCCACTTGGCTTGTGCGGCCTCGATGGCGGCAATGAGAGCTGCCGGATCGGCTGCGCCGAGAAACACCGGCTTTCCCTGCGCACGATGGATCATGACGCAATCCAGCCCCCAGGCTCGGTAGAGGGGGCCACGCATGGTCCAGCGGTAGCCATAGCCGTAGAGCCAACTGACATAAGATGTTTCGGCTTCGCGTATATCGGCAATCGACACCGACCCGCCAAACCAGCCGCGCCGGAATGCCCATCGGACACCGCGCTCATCAACCTTGATCGTCATTTCCGAAAACAACCAGCTCAGGGCGAAAAACACTGCAAGCGCCGCAAGCACCGGCAGCAGGCCGTCCGTGCCGCCAAGGCCGATGCTGACGCCAAGCGCGGTGACGGCAAAGACCAGCCCTGTCCAATGGAGGACGGGCGGCATGGTGTTCACTTGGCTGACGTTGATTTGGCTGACATTGGTTTCGCTGACGTTCAATTGGGCGTGAGGGTGCATGAACGGGGTTTCCGGTTTTGATGCGTCCCCTATAGTCGAGGCCATGGAACGGGCCAAACCTGAAAAACGCTTGCTCGCTTTCGCGGTCTTGATGGCTGCGGGCTTGAACGGCGCGCAAGCCGCCGATGTTCCGGTCGATGTCGAGCTTGTGCTCGCCGTCGATGTCTCAGGCTCGATGAACGGAGAGGAACTGCGCCTGCAACGGGAAGGCTATGTTGCCGCGCTGCGCTCGCCCGAAGTTTGGCGCGCTGTCGAAAGCGGGCGCCATGGCGCTGTGGCCGTCACCTATGCCGAATGGGCGCGCGGCGATTTGCAGCGTGTCATCCTGCCATGGACGCGCATTGCAAGTGAAGCTGATGCGCGGGCTGCCGCCGATGTGCTGGAGGCGGCACCCGTTGCCAATATGCGCAACACATCCATCACCGGCGCGCTTCGCTTTGCCACCGCCCAGTTCGACGGCAACGGGTTTGCAGGCGAGCGCCTCGTCATCGACATTTCCGGCGATGGCCCCAACAACCAGGGCGGCCCGGTGACGGAGGCCCGCGATGCGGCAATTGATGCCGGCATCACCATTAACGGCCTGCCGTTGGAAGTCGAGGACTGGGTGGCGGCACCCTTGTTTGCCAAGGGCGCGACGCTCGCGGACTATTATGAAGCCTGCGTCACCGGCGGGCCGATGTCCTTCGTGCTGCCGGTCAAAGCGTGGGCGGAATTTCCCGAAGCCGTCCGCCGCAAGCTGGTTTTGGAACTGTCGGGGACGGTGCCGCGAGTTGCAGACCGGGTTTGGCGCGCGGCCCAGTCGGAACCCGATTGCCTGATAGGCGAAAGGTTGCGCCGCCAATGGCAGGACCCGTGAATGGCAGGACCCGTGAATGGCAGGGTCCGTAATGGATGGAGCGCAGGTCGGGGCGTTGAGCGTGACGCCTCAGGCCGCGACGGCGAGGCGTTTGCGGTCGGCGCGCTCCTGTTGCGGCGAACGCTCATAAAGTTCGCGGTAGCATTTGGAGAAATGCGACGCCGATACGAAGCCGCAGGCAATCGCCACTTCGACGATGGGCATGGTGGACTGGATGAGCAGATGCCGCGCGCGGTCGAGCCGGATTTCGAGATAATAGCGCGCCGGCGAGCGGCCCATTTCCTGCCGGAACAGGCGCTCGACCTGGCGGCGTGACAGGCCGATCGCCTCAGCAATGGCGACGAGTTCCCGTGGTTCGGAGATGTGGCTTTCCATCTGCTCGATGATTTCGATGACGCGCGGATTCTGGATGCCGAGGCGCGCGCGCAAGGGCAGGCGCTGGCGGTCCTTCGGCGAGCGCACGCGGTCCGTCAGAACCATCTCGCAAACACGGTTGACGATCCCGTCACCATGATCCTGGCCAATCAGTTGCAACATCATGTCGAGCGATGCGGTGCCGCCGGCGCACGTGTGGATTTTGCCGTCGATCTCGAACAAATCGGCAAAGACTTCCGTCTTGGGAAAGCGTTCGGTGAAGCCTGGAATATTCTCCCAATGGATGGCGATGCGCTTGCCTGACAGAAGCCCGGCCTCGGCCAGAATATGGGCGCCGGTGCACATGCCGCCGACGGCGACACCCTTGTTGTATTCCTCGCGCAGGAAACCGAAGGCATGCTTGTTGCGGTAAGCCTCCACATTCAGCCCGGAACAGACAAACACCATGTGCGGGCGGCCAGTGCCCGACAGCAGACGCCGCTCCTCATCGACCGATGTGTTGACCGCGACCTCGATGCCGTTGGATGCGCGCACCGGCTTGCCGTCGATGGAACAGAGCCGCCATGAATAGGCCTCGAACCCAAGCATGCGGTTGGCCGCGCGCAGCGGTTCGACCGACGCCGTGAAGGGCAGCATGGTGAAATCCGGCACGAGAAAGAAGACGATGGTCTTGCGCTCCATCGTGCGCGCCTCACCCTGCTTGTGCTGGAGCGGTTTGGCCTCGCCCGGATTGCGTTCAAGGGCTTTGGGTTCGCTCGTTGCGCGACCGACAGTCAACACGATGGATGAGCCTCACTGCTGGCATGAGGCTCTTGAGTGGCCTCGTTGCGACGTCAGGGAACGACGCCGTGCAACGGAAGTCAAGCGCGTTGCGGCATGAATTGTCGCAATTCGGGCATCACAGCTTGCGCCCGAAATCTTCGGGAAGGCCGGTGCATGGCCAGCCGATATCCTTCAGCGTCGCGCAATCCAGAGCAGCGAGCGCCTTGCGCTGCTGGGCCCGCATCGCCGCATCGCCGATGCGGGTGAAGACCGCGGCCGCCCGGTGCCAGAGCGTGCGGGGATGAGCGTGCGAGCCGGTGTCCTGAGCGTTCATGTCAGCCTCCTCTGTTGCGGTGACAACAATGGGATAGGCATCTCCCTTGCATCAATCAAACGAAATGATATGGTTTGTAAGTTCAGAAAATATGAATGAGAGACCGATGAGCCGCGCATCCTTGCCTTTGCTGGAATTGGACCTTCTTCGCACTTTTGTCGCCATCGTCGAGGCGGGCAGTTTCGCGGGCGCGGCGGACGTCGTGCTGCGCACGCCATCGGCCGTGTCGATGCAGATGAAGAAGCTGGAGGACATGCTGGGTCGCCAGCTGCTCGAGCGCGATTCACGGTCGGTGTCGCTGACGCGGGACGGGGAGTTGCTGTTGCGCCATGCCCGTCGCCTGCTGGCGCTGAGCCGTGAAGCCGTTTCGCAATTCGTACTGCCGGATGTGGCGGGCGAAGTGCGACTTGGCGCGCCGGATGACGCCGCAGAGCGCTTCCTGCCGGGCATGCTGCGGATGCTGGCCGACAGCCACCCCGGCATCACCGTCAATGTCATTGTCGAAAGTTCCAAGCGGCTTGCGGAACTGGTGCGCACCAAGGCCGCCGATCTGGCTTTGCTGACCTGCGAGGCGGGAATTGATGGCACGGCGGCTGCCGAGATCCTGCTGCGCGAGCGGCTGGTTTGGGCGGCAGTGCGCGGCGGCATTGCGGGCGAGCGCACGCCGCTGCCGATTTCGGTTTGGGAGGATGGCTGCGCCTGGCGCAAGGCTGGCATATCGGGGCTTGAACGGCAGGGGCGGGCCTATCGCATTGCCATCCAGTCCGCTCACATTTCCGGGCAGCGGGCGGCTGTGCTCGCTGATCTGGCGGTTGCGCCCATCCCGGCTTCCGCTCTGGGTGGCCAGATCATCGAGGCCGACAACCGGTTGGGGCTTCCGGCACTTGGGCATTACGCGCTTGGGCTTGTCGTGCGCGAAGAGCCGAGCGCGGCCGTGAAAGCGGCAGCCGACCACATCCGCGCGACATTCACGCAGGGCCAGATGGCGGCGTGAACAGCTTGTCTGCGCCCGTGCACCAGATCGCAAGCGCATCCTGCAAGGACTGTTCAGCTTCGGCGTCACTGACAATCCAGCCGGACAGCCGGTAGACCAGCACCTGCTGAAAATGCGCTTGCGCGCCGCGGGCGATCTGGTTCGCAGCAGGCATGGGCAAACCGGAATTGCCGCGTGCAAGCCCTTCGGCAATCAAGGCTTCGTGGCTCGCGCACAGCGCGACATAGGCTTGGCTTTCCGGACTGCGCAAGAGACCGGATTGAATGAGGTAAAGCCGCGCGAAATCCGGCTTGGCCAGAAAATAGCGCAACCAAGGCGAAAACGTCTCCGCCAATGCCTCGGCCGAAAGCGCGATGCCCGCCGCCGCACGCGGGCGCAACTCCCGCAGCAGCAACTCAATGTCCGCTATGCCAAGCGTGGCGAGCACGGCCTGCTTGTCGGTGAAATGCGCGAAGATGCTGGCCTTCGACAATCCGGCCCGCTGCGCCACCTCATCCATCGCGGCTGCGGCATAGCCCTTCTCATCGAACAGCGCGCGGGCGGCGGCAAGGATGGTCTCGCGGCTTTTCTGGCTGCGGCTTTGCGTCAGTTTCATGGATTGATCCGGCTCAATGCGTTCAGTTTTCAAATGCCACAGAATTGACCGTGGTCAAGAATGTGATATCTGACCACGGTCAATTCTATGGAGCGCGCCGTGAACACCGACATTCCCAACCGGACATTGATCTTGAACGGCAACCCATCGCGCAGTTCGCTTGGCGCTGCCCTTGCGGAAACCATGGCCGAGGCCGCGCGCGCCAAAGGAGATGACGTGCGCGTGCTTCACTTGCAGGACTTGGTGTTTGCCCCTGATCTGACCGCGGGTTACCGCGCGCGACAAGAGCTGGAGCCCGACCTCGTGGCCTTCCAGCAGGATCTCATGTGGTGCCAGACCTTCGTGCTGGTCCATCCGCTGTGGTGGGGCGGTGCACCCGCCAAGCTGAAAGGCCTGTTTGACCGGGTGCTCCTCCCCGAATTCGCCTTCCGATATGTGGAAGGCAGGCCGTTGCCTGAAAAACTGTTGTCCGGCCGCACGGCACGTGTGCTCATCACAACCGACACGCCGGGCTGGTTCCTGCGCCTTGCCTACCGCAATGCATGGCCGAACCAATTGCGCCGTCAGATCCTCGACTTTGTCGGATTGAAAGTGACGCGGATCGCGACCATCGGCCCGATCCGTGGTGCCAAGCCCGGCGCCAATGACGCGTGGTTTGCCGCCGCGCGCAAGCTCATGCAGTGAATTCCGCAGGGTCAGGCGACAAAATCGGTGATTCGGCGGATGGTGACGCGGCGGTTCTTCCAATCCGGCGTGTGCGCCAGCGGTTCATCCTCGCCGAAGCCGACCGGTTCCACCGCGCGGCGTGATATGCCGAAGGTCCGCACGAGGGTTGTCGCAAGGTTGTAGGCGCGCAGATAGGAAAGCTGCGCATTGGCACGGCGCGAGCCGGCGGAATCCGTGTGCCCTTCCAGCAGGAACACCTCGTAGCCGCGTTTCAGCAAGATGCGCTCAAGCGCCGTTGCGATCTCTTCGACCTTCGGCATTTCCGACAGGGGCACCGCCGCCTGCCCGGAAGGGAAGCGGATTGCATAGATGTCGATCGACGGCGCTCGGCGGCGCAGGCGCGGATCAAACCGCACAACCTCCAGCGGCTTGCGCAGCCGCGTTTCCACGGTGATTTCCCGTTCCAGCCTGCGCTGGATGTCCTCGGCCGGAGGCATCGCCACATGGCCGCCCGGGTCGGCGGCCCAAACCGGGTGGGTCGAAGCGAACGCTGCGACGGGCGCAGCCAGCAACAATGCCCGACGTGTGAAGACCTGTGCCGTCATGGGTGAGTTTCGATTCCAGTCAAGGCCGACAGCTTAAGCGCAGCGCGGCTTGCGGCTCAAGGGCATTCTCAGGGCTGCCCGAGGCGTCTCTTCGGCCGACGCTTCTCCCGTCGCGGTTGCCGGAGAGCCTGCCGCTCGCTACCTTACCGCCTGACCATTGATCGGCCGGAGGCAACACATGGTCTCGGTGACACTGTCCTCGAAGTTTCAAATCTCAATCCCGAAGGGTGTCCGCGAAAGCCAGGGCTGGAAGGCAGGCGACAAGTTTGCATTTGTTCCGCGCGGTGACGGCACTTACGCCTTGGTGAAAGTGCCAACCTTGGAAGAATTGATCGGATCAGCCAAAGGCGCAGACCCGACCGGCTATCGGGATAGGACTGACCGTCACTGATGCGCGTTGTCGGCACATCAGCATGGATTGAGTGGCTGGTGCGGGGACCGTGATGGCGGCAGATTAAGCTGTATCTGCCCGCACAGCCCGAATG
>JALOTE010000177.1 GCA_025458045.1 Rhizobiaceae bacterium | reverse complement strand
GGCGCGCGGGCCGATCTTCTGGATCACGTTGGAGGCGGCGAGCGCGCCCAGCTTGGCCGAGCGCCAACCGTCGAACCCCTTGGCGTGGCCGAACAGGAAACCCGCCGCGAAAGCGTCGCCCGCGCCTGTCGCATCCACCAGTTGCACGATGGGCTGCGCGGGCACGGCCGTCACCAAACCGTTCTCGATGACGATCGCGCCTTTTTCCGAACGCGTGACGACGCCAAGCGCGCAATCCCTGCCGAGCGCGATCACGCCCTGGTCGAAACCGGCTTCATAAAGCGCCTTGAGCTCTTCCTCGTTGGCAAACACGATGTCGACGGTCTTCCTCGTTGGCAAACACGATGTCGACGGTCTTCGTGCGGATGAGATCAAGGAACTCGTCGCGGTAGCGGTTGACGCAGAAGGAATCCGACAGGGTGATCGCGGTCTTGCGGCCATGCGCATGGGCGATCCCGGCCGCCTTGCGGATCGCATCCTTGGCGAGCGGCGGATCCCAGAGATAGCCCTCGAAATAGGTGATGGCGGCGGCACCCACCGTCGCCTCGTCAATGTCATCCGGCCCGAGCTCCACGCAGGCGCCGAGATAGGTGTTCATGGAACGCTCGCCGTCGGGCGTCACGAAGATCATCGAACGGGCGGTGGGCGCGCCGTCCTTCAGCGGCGATGTGGCGAAATGCACGCCCTGCGCGCGGATGTCGGCATCGTAGACGGCGCCCAGCGGGTCATCGGCCACCTTGCCGATATAGGCGGCGCGCCCGCCAAAACCCGCAACGCCCGCCGCCGTGTTGCCGGCCGAGCCGCCGGAGGTCTCGATCCGGGCGCCCATCGCGCCATAGAGTTTTTCGGCGCGTTCGGCGTCGATGAGGTTCATCGCGGCCTTGATGATGCCGTTGCGGGCAAGGAAATCATCGTCGCAGCGGGCGATGATGTCGACAATCGCATTGCCGATGGTGAGCGCGTCAAAGCGGGACATGGAAAGCCTTGGGCAGAGGAACGTTCACCCGCTTCTATTGGCCGGAGCGGCGATTGCAACATTGGCCTCAAAAATTCCGGTCCAGGACGGTCAATGGCGCGGGCTGGTCCGTCGTCTTTTCCGCCGCCTTGCACAGATCGGCGATCACGCAGCGCTCGCAGGCGGGCTTGCGCGCCGTGCAGCAATAGCGCCCGTGCAGGATCAGCCAGTGATGCGCGTGGAACAGATGCCCGGGCGGGATGATGCGCAGGAAGGCCCGCTCCACTTCGTCCGGCGTCTTGCCGGGCGCAAGCTTCAGCCGGTTGCCTATGCGGAACACATGGGTGTCGACCGCCAGTGTCGGCACGCCGAAGGCCATCGAGCGGACAACATTGGCGGTTTTCCTGCCGACGCCCGGCAGCGTGACGAGCGACGCCTCATCCTGCGGCACCATGCCGCCAAACTCGTCGACCAGCTTGCGTGACAGCGCGATGACGTTTTTGGCCTTGTTGCGCCACAGACCGATGGTGCGGATATGGGCCGCGACGCCCTCCTCGCCGAGCGTCAGCATTTTTTGCGGCGTGTCGGCGATGGCAAACAACCCGCGCGTCGCCTTGTTCACGCCCGCGTCGGTCGCCTGCGCCGACAGGGCGACGGCGACAAGCAATGTGAACGCGTTGACATGCTCAAGCTCGCCCTTTGGCTCCGGCCGCTGGACGGCGAAGCGACGGAAGATTTCGGCGATTTCGTCCCTCGTGTAAGGAATGCGCCGCGCGCGTTTTGCCGCAGGCTTCCCCTTGGCGCTTTTCTTGACCGGTTTTTCCGGTTTGGCTGGCTTTTCCGCTGTCATCGCGCCGTTATAGTGCGGCTCGGAGTGCAATTCGATCCGGATGCACCGGATCGGCACTCCGGCATAGTGGTTGAGCGTGATCTTTTTCCACGAACCGGTATCCACTTCGTGGGATCACGCCCTGACGCAGCCGGAAGAGGAGATCCTGAACGGCAATGACATCCGTTGCAATCGACGCCCCCGATGCCCCGATCTTCGAGGCCTGCCTCGTCCCGCACCGCTCGATGAGCAACCGCGGCGCGCTCTGTTTGGTGGCGTTCATCTCGATTCTGTGGGGTGTGATGTCGCTGTCTTTCGTGTCGATGGGGGCCTGGCCTGTGCTTGCCTTTTTCGGTCTCGACATCGTGCTTCTGGCTTGGCTGGTCTGGCTCAATCTGCGCGATGCGCGTCGGCGCGAAGAGGTCTCGGTTAGCCGCACCGCGCTCGAAATCAGGCGCTTTGCACCCAACGGCTTCAAGCGCGAACAGCACCGTTTCAATCCGCTTGGCACACGGCTGCATGTGGAGCGCCACGAGGAATTCGGCGTGACGAAGCTGACGCTGCACAACCGCGACCGCGTCATCAGCATCGGCGACTTTCTTGATCCGGATTCCAAGGAAAGCTTTGCCAAGGCCTTCGGCGCGGCACTGGCGCGCGCCAAACGCTGAAGTTGCCCGTCGCGCGCCTGACGCGCCTGCTCAGCAGCGCGCCACGGCAACCCCGCACGGTTCAAGCCTGCCGCCACCGATCAGCACGTCGCGGCCTGCAAGATGGGCCGACACATCGACCGGCTCCGGCCCATGGTTGAACACGAAACGCAGCCCACCGAGGTCGCGCAGGCGCACATCACGGTGCAGCGTTTCGGTCGGCAGGCCGGCCAGCCGCGCTGCCGCGCCATAAAGCGCGTTCAACGTTCCCGCGTCTGCCCAGCCCGCGATGTAGTG